>JAFGTJ010000063.1 GCA_016934195.1 Anaerolineae bacterium
GACCAGCAGGTGTCCGAGCTGACTAAAAGCTTCGGGACGTATGACGAGGATATGCGGCGCTACGTTGAACGGTTTGAAGCCTGGGCCGAGACACACCGCCAGATGCGCAAATTGGTCGAGGATTTTGAGCGCATCGCGGAACGCCTGGGACGTCGTATCAACGAAGTGGCGGAGATGCAGCGGCTCTCCGAGGAACGTTTCCGGCAGGAGTGGAACGATTGGATCGCGGACGACCAGAAGCGCTGGAAACAGTTTACTCTGACCAACGACGAAGCGTGGCGCAACCACGACAAGCAGCTTGACGAATTTCGAGGAGCCGTTGGCACCGTTCAGACATCGCTGGAACCGCTCAAGAACAGCATAGACCGTATGTGGCAGTTGGAGCGCGCGCGCGCCGAACTGTACCGCGATCAATATCAAGCCATGTTGTTGGAATATGATCAGGTGGAGCGCAACCCGGCTCCTGGCGTGGCTAGCAGCAACGGGCGGGAGTAACACCCGCGCAGTTTTACGGAACATTCCTAATAAATTTTGCCGCCAACCGGTACTTTGGGCGTATTGATGCGCCCAGTCTCAGCCCAAACTACCCTATAATAAGGATAGCAGGCTGAACTCCCCGGTATCAGGCGGCTTTTTGTTGTTGTGAAGGGCCGCACAAAATGGTTATTTAGGTTGAAGTGGAGCAAAATATGGTTAATGTACAAGTTACGAAAGAAGAATTATTAGAGAAGGCGAAGAAACCCGCCGCCGACGCGATGCGTCTTCATGATTTTTATCGTGGCAAGACGCAAACAGCGCTGCGGTGTCCGGTGCGGGATTTTAACGATTTTGCGATCTGGTATACGCCCGGCGTGGCTGCACCGTGCCGTGCCATTGCCCAGAACCCCAGCCTGGTTTATGAAATGACCAGTAAGTGGAACACGGTTGCCGTGATCTCGGACGGTACGCGCGTGTTGGGATTGGGCGATATTGGTCCCAAAGCCGGGCTGCCGGTCATGGAAGGCAAAGCGCTGCTGTACAAATACCTGGGCGGCGTCGATGCGGTTCCCCTCATGCTCGATACCAAAGACCCTGACAAGATCATCGAAACCGTGATGATACTTCAGCCCGGTTTTGGTGGGGTCAATCTCGAAGATATCTCGCAGCCGAAGTGCTTCCGTATCCTGGATACTCTGCGCGAACAGGCCGAGATCCCCATCTGGCACGATGATCAACAGGGAACGGCCAGCGTTGTGCTTGCCGCCTTGATCAATGCGGCTAAACTGGTCGGCAAGCGGCTGGAAGACATGCGGATCGCGTTTATTGGCGCGGGTGCGGCCAATGTGGCATGTTCGCGCTTGCTGTTTTCTTACGGCGTGGACCCGTCGCACTGCATCATGGTCGATGAACACGGCATTCTGGGCAAGCATCGCCGCGATTTTTACCTGCGCCGGGCGGAATTCGTTCAGCAGTGGCGTTTATGCCAGATCACGAATTACGAGGAATTGAAGGGCGACATTGAATTGGCGCTGCGCGGCGCGGACGCGATGATCAGCTTTTCGACACCGGGACCGGGTGTGATCAAGCCGGAATGGGTCAAGAATATGGTCGATGACGCGATTGTGATCGCGGGGGCCAACCCGATCCCCGAAATCTGGCCCTGGGAGGCAAAAGAAGCCGGTGCGGCAGTGGTAGCAACCGGGCGTTCCGATTTCTCCAATCAGGTCAATAACTCGTTGGGATTCCCCGGCATTTTCCGGGGGACGCTGGACGTGCGCGCCAGTACCATTACGGACGAGATGGCGATTGTTGCTTCTGAGACGCTGGCCGGGATGGTCGAAAATACTGGATTGACGCCCGATCACATTTTGCCCCGCATGGATGAATGGGATATTTTCCCACGCACGGCGGCGGCGGTCGCAATGAAGGCCATCGAACAGGGAGTGGCACGGCTGGAAACTACCTATGACGAGGAATACCGGCGCGCGTCCGATATGATCCGCTGCGCGCGCGAGATGACAGAACTTTTGATGCGCGAAAAGTTTATTCCCGAAGCGCCAGAAGATGATCAGGATTAGGACAGGAAGGCAAAAACTATTATGCACGAACTGATTATTATTGGTGGTGGTCCGGCAGGACTGGCGGCGTCAGCCTATGCGGTGCGTAAACGGATGGACGCCTTGTTTATTTCGCGTGGACTGGGAGGCCGGACCAAGCGCCATTTAAAACTGCCCTGGGTGGAAGATTACCAGGTGGCGCTGGGTGACGAGACAATTCAACGGTTCCGCACGCAGTTGGATTACCTTGAATTTATGCGGGTGCGCGCGGGAGTCACGAAAATTGAGCCGGTTGACGGTGGTTTTCGTGTCACTGTGTCGGATGGCAAAACCTACGATGCGAAAACCGTGATCCTGGCGACCGGCGCGGCGGGAGCAACGCTGGATGTGCCCGGTGAGAAGGAGTATGAGCTAAAGGGGCTGTGTTACAGCGCCATGACGTATGCGCCGTTGGTGGTAGACCGGCGCGCCGTTGTCGTGGGGGATGAAATTTTAGCGCTGCGCGCGGTGGCCGAACTGAGCCGGATTGCCACTGAAGTGATCCTGATCGCCGGGACGGATGGTGATCTGGATACCGTTGTTGGCAAAAATGTGTTATCCGCCGAAAACGTGGTAGTTAAGCGGCAGGCGCGGGTGATTGAGATCAAGGGTGACGAGTATGCCCGGTCGATTATTATCGATCAGGATGGCCGCCAGCAGGAAATCTACACCGACGTGATTTTTATCGAAAAACAGTTGATCCCATTCTCCGATCTGGTGGTTGGATTGGTGGAAATGGACGAGTGCGGGTTTATCAAGGTGGACTCGCGCAACCGGACCAGTATGCCCGGCCTGTTTGCCGCCGGGGATGTGACCACCAGCAGCGCGTTTCAGGTGCTCATGGGCCTGGGCGACGGCGAAAAAGCCGCGCTCAGCGCGTTTGATTTCCTGTTGGGCATGGGAGGCGAGGATTTTGAATGTGATTAGCCGGTCGTAGCAGGCGAGCGTTTAACGGGGTGGCCGTTTGTGTCACCCCGTTTGTATTATGGGGCTAGCGCGGCCCTGTTCCCGGCACCGGTTCGCGCCGGATGTTGGCCCCCAGTGCGCGCAATTTTTCCTCAACCCGTTCGTATCCCCGGTCGATCTGCCCGATATTCCGAATGGCGGTGGTCCCGCGCGCGCCCAATGCCGCCAGCAGCAGCGACATACCGGCCCGGATATCGGGACTGCTGATGACTGGCACGGCGCGCAGCACGGTTGGGCCGTGTACGACGGCGCGGTGCGGATCGCATAGGAAAATCCGCGCGCCCATGCTCACCAGCTTGTCGGTGAAAAAGAACCGGCTGTTGTACATCCATTCGTGGAACAATGCCGTTCCCGCTGATTGGGTGGCAACGGTCAGGGCGATGCTCATCAGGTCAGAGGGGAAGGCGGGCCAGGGCTGCGCCTTGATTTCGGGAATCTGGTTGCCCAGGTCGCGCTCGATCATGAGCGGTTGGCCGCGCGGTACGATGATGTCCTGTCCATCAACTTCCCAGGTGACGCCCAGTTTGCGGAAGACCAGCGCCGCCATATCCAGGTACTGCGGGTCGGCCTGACGGATGCGAATCTCGCCCCCTGTCATGACGGCGGCCCCGATGAAACTCACTACTTCCAGGTAATCGGCCTCGACGCGGAATTCGCCACCGTGCAGCCGTTCAACGCCCTGAATGGTCAGGCAGTTGGTGCCAATGCCTTCGATCTGCGCGCCCATTCCGTTGAGCATGTGGCACAGATTTTGCACATGCGGCTCGGAAGCGGCGTTACGGATGATGGTTGGTCCGGTGGCCCGTACCGCTGCCATCAGGGTATTTTCGGTAGCAGTGACGCTGGCTTCATCCAGCAGGATGTCCGCGCCGGTCAGCCCGTCCGCGTTCATGTGGAACGCGCCGTTAAACTGGACGTCTGCGCCAAGTTTTTGCAGCGCCAGGACGTGCGTATCCAGTCGCCGCCGTCCGATCACGTCTCCGCCCGGTGGATGGAGCACCAGGCTGCCCGCGCGGGCCAACATGGGTCCGGCAAATACGATGGATGCGCGCGTGCGTTGGCACAGATCGCGGTCCAGGGCATAGGATGTGATGGTCTGGGCATGGACGCGGACCCGGTGATCGTCCAAAACTTCGACTTCCGCGCCCAGGCTGCGCAGCAGATCAAATGCGACGCGCACATCGACGATATCCGGCACGTTGCTCAGGATCACCGGCTCGTCGGTGAGCAGGCAGGCGGGCAGCATCTTGGTCGCGGCGTTTTTATTTCCATTGACGGTCACATCGCCCTGGAGCTTGTGATTCCCCTCGATGACAAATTGTTCTTGCATCGTTTTTGTTACTCCTGGTATTTATTCCCGGTTGAGTGCAACCGGATCGCCCAATGTTACGCCGAGCGCTTGCGCGGCGCTGCCCTGGTTAACGCCGATCTCAAGCTGGCCGGAACTGCCGACCAGCGCGGCCAGTGTTCCCGGCGGAACTGCGCCGTAGCTCCGGCGTATACCTTTCAACTGCTGCGATCCAACGATAATGTGCCAATCGTTCGCGCGGAACGCTGGCAAGGTCGGGTGATTCTGACCGAACTGCGGCGTGAGTTCCAATGTATCCGGTGTGGTCCAGGCCAGGAAACCAATGCTGGTGATGATATTGCCAAAATGATCGATGTGCAGCACTTCGCCGCATATGTGCCGGGGTGAGGTGATTGCCAGAACTGGTGTATTAAGTGTGATGAGATTATTTATTGGCGGACCCAGCTCGGTGATTGGTGTTCCGTTGGCTAAGTGTGCGGCGGCGGGGCTAAAGATGTCGCGCCCGTGAAACGTATGGCTGATTCCCGGCAGGTGATAGTCTGGATTATGCAGCATCACGGCGCGTTCGATTTCCAGGTGCGCCAGCACGTAACTCAGTACGCCGTTGTCCGGCGCGACGTAAATTCCGTGATGGGTCTGGACGGCTATAGGTTCGCGTGGCGTCCCGACACCGGGATCGACCACTATCAGGAACACGGTGTCAGGCGAGAAATAACGATACGCGGTCAGCAGCACATACGCTGCCTGCCGGATGTTTTGGGGCTGGATGGCGTGCGTCAGGTCGATCAGGCGCGCGGACGGGCAGATCGACAGCATGACGCCTTTCATTACCCCGACGTAGGAGTCGGATAGGCCAAAATCGGTCAGGAGCGCGATAGTTTTATTCATGGGGCCGATTGTACCAGCGATGCCAGCTTCGACAACCCGGTGTATACTCATTATGAGCGAGTTCGAGGTGAGATTGTGTTAAACCAACCGCCCATACGCAGTATCCGGTTAAGTATCCCGGATCGATACTACGAGCGCGCCCTGGACTATTTCAGCAAAAATAAGCTGGACCTGGCGATTCTCGATATGGATGAGGCTATCAAACTCGTACCCCGGCGAGCCGAGTATTATGTCGCGCGCGGGTTGATGCGGCTTCAGAGTGGGTTGCTCGACGAAGCGGAAGCGGATTTCGCCCAGGGCTTGTCATTAGACCCCCGGCAGTGGTTAGCGCATTATGGCCGGGGTATGCGCGCGTTTCAAGCCAACCAGTTTCGGGAAGCGGTAGTCCAGTTTTCGCGTGCCCAACAGGTCGCTCCGCAGCGCCCCGAAATTTATTATTATCGTGCGGCGGCGTTGCACTGGATGGGCAGTCCGCCGGAAGCGATTCGGGATATGGAGTACGCGCTGTCATTGCTCGAAGAAGACGATGTGCGCGTTAAACAGGGCAAGCGATGGATGGCGATCTTCCAGAAAGCCATTCCCGCCCAACCTCGCTGAGTTGCAGCAAGTGGCTGCTAGCAACTGGCCCGTTGTTCAGGTATCTAGAAAATGGGGATAACTTATGAAAGCTGTGATCTTATGCGCGGGCAAGGGGACCCGGTTGTATCCGGTAACGCTCACCATGCCTAAGCCGTTGGTGCCGGTTGCCAACAAAGCTTTACTGACGTATGCCATTGATACGCTGCGCGGCATGGGGGCTACCGAAATCGGTTTGGTGGTAAACAGCGTGGAATCGCCTATTCGCCAACAGTTGGGCGATGGCATTGATACGGTCGGCGTGCCGCTGACTTACATTGAGCAGGCCAACCCGCGCGGACTCGCGCACGCGGTCAGTTTATGCCAACCGTTCATCGGCGATGAACCGTTCATTGTGTACCTGGGCGATAACATTTTTCAGGACTCGATGAAAGCCCTCTATACCCGGTTTGAAGAAACCGGGGCCGGGGCAGCACTGGCGCTCACCGAGGTACACAATCCGAGCGCGTTTGGGATCGCGGAACTGGACGGTGATACGATTATCCGGTTGGTGGAGAAACCCCAAGACCCACCATCTAACCTGGCAGTCGCAGGGGTGTACGTTTTTCAGCCCGCCATTTTTGACGCGATCCAGCATATAAAACCGTCCTGGCGCAACGAGTACGAGATCACCGACGCGATCCAGTATTTGCTGGATGATGGTAAGCAGGTGATTCCTTACGTGGTGGATGGCTGGTGGATTGACGCGGGCAAGCCGGATTCGATTATGCTGGCGAACCAATTGGTGCTTGAAGGACTTCCCTACACAGAACCGGACCTCAATGACCCGCGCATCCAGGGTGAATCAACCGTATCCCACCGGGTCATTTTGGGCGAAAATACCCAGATTATCGACAGCGTGATTCGTGGCCCGGTTACGATTGGCAACAATGTGGTGATTCGGGATGCTTATGTGGGTCCCTATACGGCTATTGGCGACAACGTGGTGATCGAGAGCAGCGAGATCGAGCACAGTATTGTGATGTGCTGCTGCACCATCAAAAATATCAAGGGCCGTATTGATGCCAGCCTGTTAGCCGAGAATGCGACGGTGGTTCACACGCCGACCAAGCCCGACGCGCACCGGTTTGTATTGGCCGAAAACAGCTACGTTCAAATGTGAGCGGCGAGCAGGACAAGAGGGGCGGGGGAGAGAACAGGAAAGGGCCTGCCGCGATGCAGGCCCTTGTCGTGTAATGATAGTCTGGACTGTAAGCTACACGTCCAGCGTGGCTTTTTTGGCATGAGTGGTGATAAAGCGGCGGCGCGGGGGAACGCTGCTGCCCATCAGCATATCAAACACGCGATCCGCTTCTGCGGCGTCCTCAATCGTCACCTGTAACAGCGTGCGGTTGCCGGGGTCCATCGTGGTTTCCCACAACTGGTCGGGATTCATCTCGCCCAACCCCTTATAACGCTGGAGGCTGACCCGTTCGGGGTTTTTCAGTTGTTTGAAAATCTGCTCGCGGTCGTGTTCAGTATAGGCGTACTGTTTCTGTTTGCCCATCTTGATGAGGTACAGCGGCGGCTGGGCGATATACAGGTGCCCGCTGGTGATCAGCGGTGTCATGTAGCGGAAGAAGAACGTCAGAAGCAGCGTGCGTATATGCGCGCCGTCCACGTCCGCATCCGTCATGATGATCACGCGCCCGTAGCGCAGCCCGTCCAGGTTGAAGTCATCGCCAATCCCGACGCCCAACGCCGAGATCAACGCCTTGACCTCGTTGTTGTCCAGAATTTTGTTGAGCCGCGCCCGTTCCGTATTCAGAATCTTACCGCGCAGCGGCAGGATCGCCTGGAAGTGCCGGTCGCGCCCCTGCTTGGCGCTGTTATGCACGAAAACGCCGCTTGTTAACGCGAAGTTATGGGTATTGGGCACCTCGATATCGTACACGTCCATGTGTTCCTGAACGCGCTCAATCGCCAAGATACGGTGATTGTAGTGGGCGACGGCTTCACGGGCGTGTTGTTCGCTGCTCATCACAACCGGCGTATCTGTCTCCAGCATTTCGGGATACAACGGCATCAGCGAATCGTCCGGCGTCAGGTCCACAGCGGCTTTGTAACTACCGTCGCGCAGCATGAAGCGGTGATCGGGTGTACAGGTGATGACCTCGCCATTATCCAACGTCACCCGGATCACCTCTACATCCCGCTTGGTGACGCGGGCGTGCAGCGCTCGTCCAAGCCCGATGGTTCCGTCATGCCGAATCGTGTAGCAGAAATGGTCCTGACCGGCGGCTTGTTCTGCGACCAGTTCTTCAAAACTCAGGTTGCGGCCATCTGCCAATGCGATTCGTGTATCGCCAGAGAAACAACCGCCTGCACTATCGCCCTCGACGATGTACAGCTCGGAGTTGCGGGGGTCCTGCTCGGAGCAGTCGGCCAGTTTGCCGGGCAGCGTGGTATTTTCGAGCAGATTCGCGCCCCGGCGTACCAGTTCGCGCGCTTTCTTGGCTGCGTCCCGCGCTCGCATCGAAGTCATGCACTGTTCTACGATTCGCTTGGCGTCGCGGGCATTGACTTCCAGATATTCCGCGAAGGCATCCGATGTGACCTGAGATACCGCGCCTTGCACTTCCGGGTTCATGAGCTTGACTTTGGTTTGGCTCTCGAACTGCGGATTGGGGTGTTTGACGCTAACAATCGCCGTCAAGCCTTCCAGCGTGTCATTACTGGAAAAGTTGGGATCTTTCTCTTTGAGCAGCCCGGCCTTGCGTGCGTACAGGTTAATAGTGCGCGTGATGGCGGCGCGCAGCCCGGCCTGGTGACTGCCGCCGTCGGGCGTGTGGATCGTGTTGGCGAAGTACAGCTCGGTTGTGGTGGATGCGTTGGTATACTGGAACCCGATTTCGACCCCCACCGTATACGGCTTGTGCCCATTTTCCTCGAACTCGATTTCCACTTCGCGCTCAGCATAGACCGGATCGTGGATCGGTTTCCGGTTGCGATTCAGGTAACGCACGAATGACCGCAGCCCTCCCTCGAAGTAAAACGTCATTTCCCTGGGAATGGGCTTGACACGATCATCGCGCAGCGTGATCGTGACTCCGCGTGTCACAAAGGCCATTTCACGGAAGCGCTGTACCAGGGTCGTAAAGCTGAACTCGGTGACTTCCATGATGGTCGGATCAGGTTTAAACGTTTGCCGGGTGCCGGTCGGTTCATCCGGTTCCATATCGCGCACGAACTCGACCTCGGTTTGTGTGATACCCCGTTGGTATCTCTGCCGGTACACCTTGCCATCGCGCCAGACTTCCGCGATCATCCAATCGGAGAGGGCGTTCGTGGCCGAAATACCGACCCCGTGCAAACCGCCCGACACCTTGTAGGCCGATTCGTCGAATTTGCCCCCGGCGTGCAGGCGTGTCATGACGACTTCCAGCGTGGACAGCCCGGTTTGTTTGTGAATACCGACCGGGATGCCGCCGCCGTTATCCGCGACCGATACCGATCCGTCTGCGTTTAGCGTGACCTGGATGCGGTCGCAGCGCCCGGCCAGCGCTTCGTCGATAGCGTTGTCTACCGCTTCATAGATGAGGTGGTGCAGCGCCCGGACGTCGGTGCCGCCGACGTACATCCCCGGACGCATTCGGACGGCTTCTAGTCCCTCCAAAATGCGGATATTGTCTTCAGTTTGCCTCGAAATTGGTTCCGCCACAGATACCCTCCCTACCCTTAGAATCCGCTCTCCACCCCGGCGTTTTTAGGTGACATGCATACAACGCCTCAGATCGATCCGTCTGGATGACCTCATTATGCGGTGGTTGTCGGTGGATTCTGATCACAAATTGTAGAGGCCAAAACTGGCCGTTCATCCGGTACACAGAACGTATGTTTGCCTGTGTGAATATTATAGGAGTATTCAAAAGTTCCGGCCAATTTTCTCTCAAATTATACCTCAGATAGCGATTTCAGCCAAAGACCAGGGCTGTTGTCAGACGCTTTGATTCATGTATACTTTAGGCACTGTTAATTGTGTTCAGGGGTGCTGGTGTGATTATCTGTGCTCATTGTGGTCGTGAGAATGTAGACGATGCCGTATTGTGCATTCAGTGCAGTATGCCACTCAAGTCGGACCAATCGACAGCGGGCGCGACTCGCCTGCTTGACGGCGCGGCGGACGTGACCAACCAACCCCGGTGGGGCACGGCACGTTTAGGAGACGAGCGTAAACTGTTGCTTCACGTTCGCGGGCACGACAAGCCGTTGATTGTGGGTGTGACCGATACGCTTATTCTGGGACGTTACGATACGGATACTGGGGATGTCCCCGAAGTGGACCTGACCGATTATGGCGCGCAGGATTTAGGCGTTTCACGCCGGCACACTGCGATTCTGGTGGAAGATGAAGCACTCAAAGTGATGGACCTGGGCAGCGCTAATGCCACCTATTTGAACGGTCAGAAGCTTATTGCGCGCCAAGCCCGTATTCTGCGGGATGGCGACGAACTGCGGTTGGGCAGGCTTATTATTCGCGTGAATTTCACTTGATTGGCTGAGGCCCTATGGTTGATTCGACAATGGACTCGACATGGTATAAAGACGCCGTATTTTACGAACTGTACGTGCGCGCGTTTAAAGACAGCAGCGGGGATGGGAATGGCGACCTTCGGGGAGTTTTGTCCAGGCTCGATTATTTGCAGCAGCTAGGGGTAGATTGTATCTGGCTGCTGCCTGTGAATCCGTCCCCCTTGCGTGATGACGGTTACGATGTTGCCGATTATCTGAACATTCATTCCGATTTTGGCACCCTGGAAGATTTCAAAGCGTTAGTGGGTGGCGTTCACCAACGCGGTATGCGAATTATTGTGGACGTGGTGGTCAATCACACCTCGGATCAGCACCCCTGGTTCATCGAGTCCCGGTCATCCAAGACCGCCGCGAAACGGGATTGGTACGTGTGGAGCGACACGGATCAGCGCTATGCGGACACGCGCGTTATTTTTAAAGACACCGAACAGTCGAATTGGACTCGTGATCCCGTAACCGGTGAATACTACTGGCATCGCTTCTATACCGAACAGCCTGACCTGAATTATGATAATCCCGATGTGCAGCAGGCCATACTGGACATTATGGATTACTGGCTTGGAATGGGCATTGACGGTTTTCGCGTGGACGCTGTGCCGTATTTATTCGAGCGCGAGAATACCACCTGCGAGAATTTGCCCGAAACGCACCAGTATGTCCGGCGGCTGCGCAAACATTTTGATACACAGTGGCCGGGTCGGATTATGCTCGCCGAGGCCAACCAGTGGCCGCAGGATGTGCGCGAGTATTTTGGGGATAACGATGAATTTCACATGGCGTTTCATTTCCCCATCATGCCGCGCCTGTTCATGGCGCTCAAGCAGCGCACCCGTAAGAGCATAGTCGATATTCTGAACCGGACGCCCGCGATTCCCCCGTCGGCGCAGTGGTGTATTTTTTTGCGCAACCATGACGAATTAACACTGGAAATGGTGACAGAAGACGAGCGCCAGTATATGTGGGAGCAGTACGCACCGGATGATCGGATGCGGTTGAACCTGGGGATTCGCCGCCGTCTCGCGCCTTTGCTGGACAATGATCAACGCCGGGTCCGGCTGCTTAACGCGCTGCTGTTTTCGCTGCCCGGTTCGCCGATTATTTATTATGGCGACGAGATCGGCATGGGCGATAACGTCCAACTGCCGGATCGCAATGGCGTTCGGACCCCGATGCAGTGGGACTCGTCCAAAAACGCGGGATTCTCAGATGTGGATGCGCCGTATGTACCGGTAATTGACGATGCGGATTTCGGATACCGGCGTGTCAACGTATCCGGTCAGCAGGCCGATCCCGGTTCATTGTGGTATGTTATGCGCCATATGCTGACGGTGCGCAAGCAGTATCGCGCGTTTGGTCGGGGCGCGTTTGAATTTGCGCTGCCGGATAACGAGGCGATCCTGGGATATTGGCGCGTATATACTGGCGACTCGGTCCCTGCTACCGGTGCCAACACCGAGCGATTCCTGGTTCTGGTGAATCTGACGGACGAGCCGCAGCGCTCCGAGATCGACCTGTCGGAATTTGCCGGACGGACGCCGACTGATGTGTTGACACCTGATCAGTCCTGGCCTGAAATCACGGAAGCCAGCTATGTTTTTGAGCTGGCTCCCTATGCGTATCACTGGCTGCGGATTTGATGCCGGTTTGCAACCGGGGTTAAGGCTGCTGGAATGCGCCTTCGTCCTCTTCGGTTTTGACCAGGTGAACGCCTAGTGTACTGGCGATAACGACGGCGGCGGCTTCCGCCCAACTGGATGCGCGGTCTTTGGCTTGTTGGTCGTCCTGGTGCTGGCGCAGGTATTCGATCCCGGCCTGGCTGTCAACGGCGAACCGTGTCGCGCGGGTGGCGCGCTGTCGTAAAAGGTCACTGCTGGTCGTATGCATGGTTTGGGCCAGCAGCACGGACTCGTCCGGCAGGGTCAGGTAAATTTCCCAGAAGTACGTGATATACGTGACTTCAGTGATAAGCTTGTTGCTATCGGGCCGTTCTTCAGTGTGTTTTGTGGTGACGGCGCGTAGTTCGACGTTTTGCACATCGCCGGTTTTGACTACTTGCGCGCGTGGCCCACTTAGAAAACTCAACAGGCCGGTCGGCGGGTGCAGGCGAATGGTGCCTTGTTTCGGATCGATGGTACACCGGTTAAATGACGGCGCAGGGCGTCGGCTGGCGCGGGCCTGAACATTTTTATCCAGGCGCAGTTCCAGATTATCACGCGCTCGCCCCAGCCATAGATGCTCGTGTTCCAGGGGGAGTTTGGTGCCCTGGGTGAGCAGTTTGACCTGTTGCACCGTCGCCGTGTCACGTTTGTGGGGGCCGAGCGGACCGGTAACGCCGCTGCGATGCCCTTCGCCGGGAACGATGCGCGGCGGTTTTTTGGCCCCAAAAATTTTAAACGGACACCCTATATACTCGGCCAGTTCGCTTCCGGCATCTCGTGCCGATGCGCCGTAGATCAGGTTGTCACCCGGCGGCCAGCGTACCAGTTCCAAACCACGCGGCTTGTGTTGTGGACTGCGGGCCAGTTGGAGTCCTAATCGCCAGCGCCGCGATTGTGGCTCGTAGCCGATCACGACGGCTTGCACAAATTCCAGTGACAAGATGGTTCCAGGCAGCCCGTGGGCTTCGCCAAAAGCCGGGGTGTATTCCATAACACTTGAACCACGCATCACCTGGAAGATTGGGACTGTTGGCGGTGAGCTTCCAACGGGGTGTAGTTCCCACACTCCATCACGGATGGTGATTTCGATTTGGTCGGCGGGAATGGTAGGCATCGATAACCCACCTCCTACGCTATGCGTTATACTCTGATTAAAGTTTAAATAAATTTTCTCGCGACGTCCATTGTCCAAAAGTCCTGTATTAATTCCATCACAAAATCAGATGTTTCTTCAGGAGGTTATCATGGCGCGACAAAAAGCGCAGCAGAAAGCGCAAGAACCGGCGCAGGAGATTCGGTACCCGCTGCTGGTGTATCGGGTATTGGGCAAACGGTATCGTTCGCCTGCAATCCTGCTGATTATTATGGGCATCGTGTTATTGCTGCCCTCCTTTATCAGCGATCTGGAGAACGAGCAGGTCGAACCGGCGGCGTTGGCCGGAGTGGGCGGAGTCCTGATCCTGGTCGGGCTGGCGTTCTGGTTGTTTTCCCGGCTGGCGATCAAGCATTCTTATGTACAGGCCAACCCGGATTTGCTGGTTATTCGCACGCCCTTCTACCGGCTTTTGGTCAGTTACCGGCGTATCAGTCACGCGAAATCGGTCAAGGTGTCGAACCTGTACCCCGCTGAGAGCCTTAAAGGGATGGGAAAACCATTGATGCGCCCTTTGTTGGGGATGACGGCTGTCGAGTTGGTGGTCAAGTCCTGGCCCGCACCTAAAAGACGATTGCGGCGCTTTCTCAGCGAGTTTATGTTTTCAACCCGCGATGAAGCCTGGGTGTTTATTGTGCCGCAATACAGTCGTTTAATGAACCAGATTGACGCGAGCGTTCAGGGGAAGGCCAGCCAGCGGCGCGGCACCAGCACCCAATATGAAGACCCGTTCGAGCGACTCAAGTATTACGATAATTGAACGGCGGATGATGTACCGCAGATATCCGCGAACCTCTTTGCTAATGGCTGAACGCTGACGATTGCACGCTGCCAGCGGTTACACACAAACAGGCGGCCCCGGTCCATACCGGAGTCGCCTGTGAGATGTCTGGAAAATGAGTTCGCAGCGTGCTTACTTGACGTCGACGCTCGCGCCTGCCGCTTCCAGCTTGCTCTTGGCATCGTTGGCCGCGTCTTTGGTCACGGCTTCCATCAGGGTGCTCGGAATGTTTTCCACCGCGTCCTTCGCTTCCTTCAGGCCGAGGCTGGTCAGGCTGCGCACGACCTTGATGACCTCAATCTTCTTGGGGCCAATGTCGGTCAGCACCACGTCGAATTCGGTCTTTTCTTCTTCTTCTTCCGCTGCCGCCGCCGGGGCCGCACCCATCGCCATCATGGGCATTCCCATCGCCATCGGAGCCGAGGCCTCAACGCCCCAGGTTTCTTCGAGCATTTTCTTCAGCTCAGCCGCTTCCATTACGGTCAGCGCGCTAAGTTCTTCCACGAGTTTTTGCAGGTCTGCCATTTTGAGTTATATCCTTTTGAGTGCTTATGCTTTCGCGTTAGCTAGTGAATGTCAGGTTATTAACGGGATTTGTGCGGGTTATGCCGCGTCTTTCCGGCTGTAAGCCGCCAGAACGTTGATCAGGCCGTCCGTACCGGCGCGAACCACTGCCACCAGTTGGCGTCCAGGTTCTTCGAGCAAGCCGACGAACTGGGTAAGTGGCATCGTGACCATACCAACCAACTGTGCCCGGAGCACATCCAGCGACGGAAGCTGGGAAATCGCTTCCAGGTCGCTTCCCGCCACAGCCGATTCGCCGATTACGCCGCCTTTGGTGATGAACAGTTCGTTACCATTGGCGTATTCCAGCACTGTTTTAACGGTCGCAGGCAGGTCTTCATAGGCCACTGCCAGCGCCACCGGCCCGGCGAGTAGATCGTCGGGGGCTGCCATGCCAACTTGTTCCAGCGCGATCTTGAGCAGTGTGTTTTTGGTAATAATGAAGCTCGCGTTTTTCTCGCGCAGTTTTGCCCGCAGATCGTCAAGTTGTTTCACCGTCATGCCGCGATATTCGGCGATGACGATACCCCTGGCGTCTTGCAGCATATCCACGTACTGGGTGACTAGTTCTTGTTTGCGTTCTTTGCTGATAGCCAAGCGCGCATTCCTCCTTTCCTCAAGGATTGTGGGTCCGCAGAAAAGACCAAAAAAACGGTCTCCGCGTATAAGCGAAGACCGTAAATGTACGCTCAGGGCCGTACATAACGCCATGCATAACTGGCGGGTCTTCACCTCGGCAGGAAATTAAGCCCGGACGGACACCTGCTGTCTGCGGTAAAGGGTCACTGTTGACTGGTGAATATCAACTGTGACTCAGTTTGATTGTGATCCGATGATACCAGCCGTTCCCGCTTGCGTCAAGGGCTAGCCGCGTCGCAGCAGCCGCCGGAGAAAGGTTCGCCGGGCGTCTTGCCATGCGCGTCGAATGGCGCGTTCGTTGTGCGCTTTCCTATACCGGTCCAACGGCGGCGCGTAACGGTCTTGTTCATAAGACCGGGTGATCTGGTTGAACGGCTGGCTGCCTTCCGGCACTCGTTTTACCAGCGCGCGGTGGCGTTCGCCGGGTGTCGTGGACTGTTCAAAGGTGAGGCCAAACCACCGGGCATAAATCGCCAGTCGCGCATAGGCTTTTTGGATGGCGTTTAATCCCCTTAATCCCCGGTATTCGACGTACCAGATCAGGAAAATCACCAGCGCGATCAACAGGCCGATCACCAGCGCGATAATGCCCAATGTCCATAGAATGATGCGGAGCGCACTGCTTCCGCTGTCGCCATTGATTTTCGTTGTGCTGAGCGGTGGCGGGGTGGACGAGGGGGCCGGAGTAGGTGTCAGGGTCGTGAACGTGTCCTGAGATTGGCCGGTCGGGGTTGCATTGGCCCCGGTTTCTTCGGTCGAGGCCGGAGTGGGTGTCAGCGTCGGGACCGGCGTGAATGACGGCAGCGGGGTCAGGGTTGGCTGCATGGTCTGGGGCGTTTGGTCGTCTGGACGTTCCAGAGGCGCTTCGTCAGCCGTTGGCTCGAATTCCACCCACCCATAGCCGGGGAAGTACACTTCGACCCAGGTGTGCGCATCGCGTTCCCGGACCAGATACGTCTGGCGGTCGGGGTCCCAGGTGCCTTGCGCGAATCCGGCAGCCATTCGCGCCGGGACGCCCTGCGTGCGCAGCATCAGTACCATCGCCGTCGCGTAGTAATTGCAATATCCCTCTTTTTGGACCAGCAGGAACCACTCAATCGGGTCAACGCTGTGGGTCGGGGCGGGAATAGATTCTTTATACGTGATATTGGTTCGCAGCCAGCGCTCAATCGCTTTGGCTTTATCATATGGTGTTTGTGCGCCTGCCTGCGTGACGATTTGCATCGCCAGTTCGCGCACAGCGGGACTGACATCCGGTATGCCCTGCAAATACAGGCGCAGCACCCAGTCGGGGTAACTCTGCCCGGCCTGCCGCAGCATTGACGCGCTGGCGACGTTCACCGAGGACGTGATCGTATAGGTATCGCCCCGGCGCAGGGTTTCACGCGGCTGCACAATGGCGATATCCGAGGGGAGGTGATTGTTGACACACGTATTGCTGAAATCGTCCACGCAGTCCAGTTCAATCTCGACCGGCAGCCCGAACCGGACCGGCTGCGGCGCGGCATAGACCAGATTTGAAGCGCGGATTAGCATGGTGACGTGTTGGTCTACGTTGGTCCGCGCGCCGGAAGCCATTGCCCCAATGCTGATTTGCAGCCCGCTGTTATCGGTATAGGCCCGCACAGTGCGGCGATGCGTCCACTGCCAGGTGTCGAAGTCATAGTTATCGTACACGGTCGAACGCCAGTAATAACGCGGACCTTCGGGTGCTTTGACCGACAGCACCGGGGCATCGCCCAGTTGGATCGCGCCGCTGAGTTGCAGCTTGTCGCCGCCGTAGTAATCAGCAGTGGCAATTCCTTCCCCTTCCAGGGATGAAAACAGCTTGTTCCAGGTGTCCATCAATTCGAGAAAGGCGTCCCCGGAGAGCAGTTTTTCCACGCGCTCCAGGCTTTTGTCGTCTTTGCCGGTTGGCAGTATCCACGCCATTAGGACGATGATCACCGCCAGCACGCTCCCTGCCTGAATGAAGCGATTCCGCACGTAAGCCGGGAAATTCACGCGCTCCATGAACCATTGGCGCTCGCGGGTTTCGATGTGCGAGTGAATCAACAACAGCAGCGACAGCAGCACAAACGCGATCAGGTAGATGTCCAGCGAATTATCGCCCCGGTAGTAGACCTGATTGGTGATAAGAACCAGCCCGGTTGGGATGATCACGCGCCACACGCGATCCACGCGGAAAGTGTGCCATGCGGCGTTGTGCCCCAGGAACCAGAACAGTACCGACAGGAAGATCACGAACGCCACATCATCGTGCGTGGGTTGATCCCCGGCCAGTGCCTGGTCAAACCAGGTGCCCAGCCAGCCGAGCAGTATATCAATCCGGCCCCACAGCAGGCCGTGATCCACCAGCGACCACGCATTCACACACAACACTATGCCCAGGCTGTAAACGGAACTCATCACCAACGCGACCAGTTCGGAATAATGGCTGCGCGCCAGCAGGAACCCGAATCCAACGGCAAACAGGCTGACTGTTCCCAGTGTACCGAGTCCACCGGTCCATTCGGCCAGAGCCAGCGCCCGCGCTGTGACCAGCATCATGCCCCAGATAACGAGCAGGCTGCCGAAATCTCCGCGTGAAAATATGGCTCTAAAGGGATTGCGTACCCGGCGACGCCTGGAATTGACCGGGCGTGATAACCGGCTCCGGCGTCTGCGAGTCGAGGGAATGCCAGTTGAGGTCATAAACGAGTTCCAGATAGGTGATAGAATGTGTCAATTGTACGGTTTTCAGAATGGGCTGCCAAAAGTTGTACTCATACCCTGGTTTGCTATAATTCGCCTCATGATACCTGCTAAACGTGTAATCTTTCTGTTCGTTTTCCTGACGATTGGGCTGTTGGTGGCCTGCGAACCGCTGGCTCCTGACCAGTCTCCCCATTTTGTGGTGGTCACAGGCGAAACGCCCGACATCACGGGCGCGGCGGTTGTGTCACCCCTTGCCACCGGAACGCCGATTTCCGGCGGCGTGACAAACACGGGGGGAGTGGTCAATACGCCCCCTCCGACTGAGATGCCCATTCCAATTCCGACCACCTTCCCCACTGCGACGCCTTTTGTGTGCAGCCAGACAGAGGGCAGCGTGATTCGGTCCTTTTTCACCAGCGCGATCACGGGAGAGGAATTTGCCTATCGCGTGTATTTGCCCCCGTGTTTTTACGAGACGCTCCGGCGCTATCCCTACGTGATTTTGCTGCACGGCACCGGCTTTGATGATGCCATGTGGGACAGCGATCTAGGCGCGCCACTGATGATGGACAAGGGTATCACCAGCGGCGCATTACCGCCGATGGTGTTGGTGATGCCCGATGGCGGGTTGATATCTGAATTCAACGACCAACCGGACGGTACATCCTACGAGTCGGTGATTCTGGACGAACTGATCCCCCGGCTGGAAGCGGATTTTTGCTTGTGGGGTAATCGTGACGGGCGGGCGATTGGCGGTATTTCACGCGGCGGATTCTGGGCTTTCAGTATGGTGTTTCGCCATCCAGAATTATTTAGCGCGGTCGGCGGGCATAGTCCCCATTTCGAGCCGGACAACGCGCTGCCGCAAAATAACCCGCTTGACCTGGCCGCGAATGCGAGTTTGAGCAAGTTACCGATGCGTATCTACATCGATCACAGTGCGGGTGATTACGTGGGCACCTATGCAAAAGTGCTCTCGGACACTTTGCGCGACCGGGGGATCACGCACGAATACCTGATCAACGCGACCGGCGACCATACGGTCGAATACTGGCGTGCTCAGGTGCCGGAATACCTGTCGTTTTACGGCGGGGTGTGGCCGCTTGATCCGCTGGTCCTGCCGTCCTGCCTGGAACCAAGCCCGGAATAATCCCGGTGTTCGTTCGTCGATTTGCCGTGCTGCTGGTAGGTTGTATCCTGCTGGCAGCGTGCGAGTCGCCTTCACATCCCGCGCCCACGCGCACATCCACCGTTACATCGACTCTGGTACAACCAACGCCCTCAGATACTCCGCATATGGTCCGAACTCCTGCGCCTGCGCGCACTCCTTCCGCGCCCGATGAGCGTGTCGTGATGCTCAACGAGCCGGTCGAAGCGGTGTATATTCCCGGCCAAACCCGCGAACTGTATTTCTTTGAAAGCGACCGCGCGCGCCGGGTGAATGTGGTTCTGTCCGCGACGGATGGGGGCGATCCGCTGCGGTTGCAGGCGTGGATTTTTGACGCGGTGGGCGAACTGGTTCCGCGTGTGTCGGTTCCGGTTGGGCAGCCGTCGTTGGTCGAAGCGTGGGATTTGCCGTCACCGGGCGTTTACATGGTGCAGTTGTTTGGGCCGGAGTCGCAGCCCCGCGATCTTATGCTAACCATTATGGCCCAGCCCGTGCCCGTGACCGGCGGCGGCGTTATTGCGTATGGCGAATCACGGTCCGGCGAGATTGCGATCTACGGCCAGCGCGACCGGTGGAATTTTCAGGGACGCGCCGGGGATCGCGTACTGATCACGATGCTGGCTCCGCTGGCCGATCCATATCTGGAAGTGTACGACCCCGCCGGGCGGTTGTTAGTGACTGCCGATGACAGCCCTGTGTTGGGTCGGAGTCCTTCTGTCGAGATCGTACTGCCTGCTGATGGCTCCTATACCATCGTTGCGCGTATATATGGCGACGATCAGGCCGCGACCTACCAGCTTTCGCTGGCGTTGGTTCAGGATGAATGGTAGGGGTGCTGGCGCTGCTTGCCGCGTCCCCGGTAATCTATGAGATTGAGTTGATCAGCTTCGCCAACACGATGAAAAGCGCCGTCGCGCCAATGATACTCAAGATCGAAACCACCAGACAGCTCCATCGCGCCGCACGACTCCGCAGCAGGTAACGCAGCACGGCCAGGAACGTCACCGAGCCGCCCCCGGCCACCAACGCCACCAGATCATCGACCTGCCCGGCTACTGGGATAATGTCCGGTATGGCATCCAACGGCGACAGGGTATACAGCGCCGTCAGGATCACGAGGATGGCAATCCCGACTTTGGTGCCCCAGTCAATGGAGAGGGGCAGGCCGCGATCTTCTTCGTCGTCGTAATATTCGTCCTCGTGGTCACGGGCGCGCGGCATCGCTAACCGCCGCTTTCAAACTTATTGACGATTTCCTCGGCTTTTTTGTATTCGTCGCTGCCTTCTGCGGCGGAATCAAGCGTTTTCATCGCTTCCAGGTATTGGTCCATCGTGACGGTCGTTTCATCGGACCGTTTCTTCTCGTGGATTTCCGCCGAAAGCCATGTGTTTTCCTCGGCGGTCATTTCGCCATGTTCTTTGACCGCGTTAGCAATTTCCTCGTCGGTCAGGGTGCCCTTTTCGGCCAGCATAGCCTTGAGTTTGTCAAATGCTTCGCTCATTGTTTATGACTATCCTCCAGTACATGTTGAGGCGCAACCATCACTATTGAAGACTAACCCGAAAACCTTTGGTTTGGCAAGCAAAAGTTGGTTAAACTCACCGCATCGTGTGTACAGGAGGAAGCTTCCTACCTTATGGAACTGATCGCGTTTGTGCAACTGGTTAGACGACGTTGGTGGTTGATCGCGCTTCCCGCCGTAGTGGTGCTGATTCTGACCCTGCCCCGGCTGAAAACGGCAATCTCGCCCCCGGTGACCTATGGGGTGCAGGTCCGGCTGACGGTCGCGGCTCCGCCCGATGCCGAGATCGAAGGCGTCACTACTCCCTACGAGGATACCGCCTATGTGCCCTGGCTGGCGTCTGAATACGTGGTGGTAAATATGCCCGCCTGGATCACCAGCGATGCTTTTGCCGCCGAAGTCGAACGTTTGCTGGACGACCAGGGTTTGGACCTGCCCGGTGATGATCTGCGGCGGGCGTTTGCCGCCGACAGCATTCGCAGCGTGTTGGTGCTTTACGTGGGTTGGGACGATGCCGGGGAAATCCGCCGCATCACCGACGCTGCCATCACTGTGCTGCAAACGCGCACCGGCACCTATTTCCCGCAGTTCGCGGCCCAACC
This sequence comes from Anaerolineae bacterium, assembly GCA_016934195.1. GTDB lineage: Bacteria > Chloroflexota > Anaerolineae > Aggregatilineales > Aggregatilineaceae > JAFGTJ01. The sequence continues at coordinate 21,172 of JAFGTJ010000063.1, forward strand.
CGCCCAGGTGATCCCGCTGGACGAGGTGGACGTGAGCCAGACTGCGCCGCCATTCACGGCGCGACTTGATCCCATTATCCGGCTGATGATCGGGTTGGCGGCGGGTATTGGATTGGCGGTGCTGGCCGAATACCTGGATGATAGCATCCGGGCGCGGGCCGATGTGGAAGCATTGGGCCTGCCGGTATTGGCCGAAGTGCCGCGCGAGCGATAGCGGAATCTGACGCCCAAATCTGGCAGCCAAAACTGACTGTTGCTGCGCGTTTACCTGATATTTACGCGATGTTGCCCGAATCCCTTGTATAATAGCAAAGCTTGACCCGTGCGCCTGGAGGGAAATTTCCATTCATGAATCTGACGTATTATGTGCGTGTATTGATCCGGCGCGGCTGGATCATTGTGCTGGCGATGACGATTACCGCCGGGGCCGCTTACGGGTTCAGCAAAATGCAGACGCCCGTGTACCGCGCCTCTCAGCGTGTATTGTTCCAACCGGCCCGTAACGATTATGGTTTGACTGAAGTGCTGCGTATCCTGCTGCGTAGTTACGTGGTCTACCTGAATACCGATGAGCAGGCAGGCGCGGCTATTGAACGGCTGCAATTGGATATGACGCCCGGCGAAGTGCGCAGCTTTACCACCATTAACTCCGATCCCACACAGTTGATCATCCAGATCGACGTAGATATGGAGGATGGTCCCCTGGCCTCTCGGATTGCGACCGAATTGGGCCGTTTGCTGGTGGAATACCGGACTGAGGATAACCGCGACTTGCAGCGCGAGGACCGTATCGAGGCCCGGCTGGTAGATACGGCGAGCTACGGTTTACATTCGCCCCAAACGAAGATCAATACGCTGGCAGGCGCGGTATTAGGGCTGCTGCTCGGCGGCGTGGTGGTGTTTGTGCTGGAATACCTCGAATCCAATATTGTTCGCAGCCGGGGAGATGTCGAGCTTTTCCTGGAATTACCGGTGCTGGCGGCTATTCCCGCCGATGATGCGCGTTCTTGAGGGATTGATAATGCCAAACTTGATTACCATAACGGATCCGCGCGCGCCCGCCGCCGAAGCCTACCGGACGCTGCGTACCAATTTGATGTTCTACAGCGTTGACCAACCGCTGAGTACGCTGGTGATTACCTCCCCGGTGCCGGGTGAAGGCAAAAGCGCGGTGGTCGCTAATCTCGCCGTGACGTTGGCGCAAAGTGGACATGACACGATCCTGGTGGACTGCGACCTGCGGCAGCCCGGCCAACATGATCTGTGGGGGCTGGACAATGTCCAGGGCCTGACTACGATGCTGCTGGAAGATTCCGCGCTGCAAGTGCCACCCCTCCAGGCAGTGGATATCGATCACCTGCGCGTCCTGACCAGCGGTCCGCTGCCGCCTAACCCGGCGGACGTGCTGGTATCGCGGCGCATGGACGACGTGATCGCGGCGTTGAAAAGCAAGGCGGACTATGTGCTGTTTGACGTGCCGCCCGTCCTGGCCGTGACCGACGCGGCGCTGCTCGGCCATAAGGTGGACGGGCTGCTGCTGGTTTTGCGGGCGGGATCGTCCCGGCGCGATCACGCGGCCCGCGCCAAAGAGGAATTGGAGCGCGTCAAGGTGCCCGTGATCGGCACGGTGCTGGTCAACGCGCCCAGAAATAACGCGGTAACGACCTACTGAACCACTGAATCTGTTAACCAAGCTGTTCGGGAGAGAGCGTTTTGAAAGGTCTGATTCTAAGCGGCGGTAAAGGGACCCGGTTGTACCCGCTGACGTATACACGCGCCAAGCAGTTGATCCCGGTTGCCAATAAGCCGGTGCTGTTCCGCGTGATCGAGGCGATCCGGGATGCGAACATCACCGAAATCGGCATTGTAATCGGCGATACCGGCCCGGAAATCCGCGAGACGGTGGGCGATGGGTTGCAGTTTGGCGTGCAGATTACCTATATCGAGCAGGATGCCCCGTTGGGACTGGCGCACGCGGTCAAAATTTCGGAGGACTTTCTGGGCGATGACCGGTTTGTGATGTTCCTGGGTGACAATGTGATCCAGGGCGGGATCAGTTCCCTGATCGCGGATTTTGCCCACCATCCCGAATGGAACAGCCAGATCGTCTTGACGGCGGTTGAACAGCCGGAGCAGTACGGCGTTGCGGAACTCAATGGCGAAGGCCGCATCGCCCGCCTGATCGAAAAACCCAAAGTTCCGCCCTCAAATCTGGCCCTGGTGGGCATTTACATGTTCGACGCGCACATTTTTGAAGCGGTTCACCAGATTGAGCCTTCGTTTCGCGGCGAACTGGAGATCACCGACGCGATCCAATGGCTGATCGAGCATGGTTACAGCGTCTATCCGCACGTTCATACCGGCTGGTGGATCGATACCGGGCGGCCCCACGAAATGCTGACGGCGAACAGTCTGGTGCTTGAGGAACTCACGCCTTGCGTCGAAGGCACGATTGACACCGATTCCGAGGTGGATTCGCGGGTCACGGTGGAGGCGGGCGCGGAGATCATCAACAGCGTGGTGCGCGGTCCGGCCATCATCGGGCGCAATACGCGCATTATCAACAGCTATGTCGGCCCGTTTTCCAGCATTTACAATGATGTGGTGATCGAGAATAGCGAAATCGAACGCAGCATCGTACTTGAACACAGCGCGATCCGCAACATTCCCGCCCGCATTCAAGACAGCCTGATCGGGCGCTATGCCCAGGTGGACATTAACGACGTGCGGCCTACCGCGATCAAGATGCACCTGGGCGACTACAGCCGCCTGGGGCTGTTATAGGGTGGCGTATGGCTGGTAAATCCATGTGCCCGATTCGC
>JAFGTJ010000404.1 GCA_016934195.1 Anaerolineae bacterium
ACGTATTCAGGATCGGGACGGTCGCGGATCACAATGTAATCCCGCATGGCCGCAAACGCGCGCGCCGCCTGTTCTGGGAACTTATAATTGGGCAGGCCGTAGCTGTTCAATACGTCTTCGCCCGCTTTGGCCCGTTCTTCGCCCATGAAAACGCCCAACATTGGCTTGTCGGTACGCTGGCTCAGTTTGCCGACGGCGTTGGCCGTTTCTACGATATCGGTCATGGCCTGCGGCGTAACGATGCACATCAAGCCATCCACATTGGGATCGAGCGCGACGAGTTCCATCGCCTTCGCGTAACGGTCGCTGCGCGCGTCTCCCAAGACGTCAACCGGGTTGGCGGCGCTGGCCGCGTCCGGCAGGAATTCTTCCAGCTTGTGGATCGTCTCGCGTTCCAGGCGCGCCAACTGCATCCCGCAGCGTTCCAGCATATCGGTTGCCAGGATGCCCGGCCCCCCCGCGTTGGTCACGATGGCGATCCGTTCGCCCTTCGGCAGTGGTTGGCTGGCAAACGCCCGCGCATTATTGAACAGTGCGTCCAGCGTATCCATGCGCAGCACGCCCGCCTGGTAGAACCCGGTATCATACGCCGCTTCCGACCCGGCCAGCGACCCCGTATGGCTCGACACCGCCCGCGAACCGGACTCGGTGACACCGCTCTTGAGGACCAGAATAGGCTTCTTGCGGCTGACTTCGCGCGCTACCTTGATAAATTCCTGGCCGTGCGGCACGCCCTCGATGTAAGCCAGGATCACGCGGCTGTAGGGGTCTTCGCCCCAGGCGAGCATCAGGTCGGTTTCCGCAATGTCGGCCTTGTTCCCCAGGCTGACGAACTTGCTAAAACCCAGATCGCGCGAGGCCAGCGACCAATCCAGAATCGCGGTTTGCAGCGCGCCGGACTGCGACATAAACGCGATGTTGCCCTGCGGGGGAGTCCCGGCGGCAAAGGTCGCGTTGAGCGGCGTGTAGGTGTCGATGATTCCCAGGCAGTTCGGGCCGATGATGCGCATGTTGTACTTTTTGGCGATCTCGATCACCTCAAGTTCGCGCTCCATGCCTTCGACACTGGCTTCGCGGAAACCGGCGCTGATCACGACCACCGCCTGAACGCCCTTTTCGCCGCATTCGCGCAGCGCAGCAGGCACATAATTATAGGGAATCACGATCACGGCGAGTTCGGGCACTTTGGGCGTATCCATAATCGAGGGGTACGCCTTGTAGCCGTAAACTTCGGCAGCTTTGGGATTGATGGGGTAAATATCGCCCCTATATCCGGCTTCGATCATATTAGCCAGCACCGCATACCCTAACTTGCCGGGTACCGTGCTGGCCCCAATGACGGCAACAGCAGTTGGTTGGAAAAATGCTTCTAGCATACTTACTCCCCAAAGGAAAACTGAGCACAGCGATTGAGCAGCGTCATTATACCTACCCCCCTCAAACGTGCTACAGAGAGAAGTCACACCACATGCTGACAAATTGCACGCCCTTGTGATTTTTCGCGCAAACAAACATCCAGGTAGTAACAGGGCTTGCTCTATCCTGAACGAAACAGGTTTTAATCCGTCACGCCATGCGGCGCGTGTTCATCACCATCGTTTCCCCTTAGTATACTATAGCGCTCCCGAAAACTTTTCGCCCCTGACAAATCATCCCGCCCGCGCTAGAATTTACCTGACCGTTATCTGTAAAATCATTATCTGCAAAATTAGCGAGATACCCATGCCCATTTACCTTGATCACAGTGCGACCACGCCGCTCGATCCACGTGTGCTGAACGCCATGCTGCCCTATTTCACCGAACATTTCGGCAACTCGCTGGCCGTCCACAGCTACGGGCGCGAACCGGAACGCGCCATCGAAGACGCCCGCGCCACTGTCGCCCGTCTGCTGAACTGCCGCCCACACGAGGTCATTTTCACCAGCGGCGGCTCAGAATCCGATAACCTGGCGCTGCGCGGACCGGCCCAACTCGCCCGCATCAAAAACCGCCCGTTCACGCTGATCACCGGGCCGCTGGAACACAAAGCCATCGCCCAGACCGCGCGCCAACTGCGCGATACGCTCGGCGCGGTGCTGCGGATCGTGAACGTGGACCACTTCGGGCGCATCGATCCCGGCGATTTGCGGGCGGCGCTGACCAACCTCCCGGCGGACGGCGTGGCGCTGGTCAGCCTCATGCTGGTGAACAACGAGATCGGCACGGTTTACCCGGTAGCCGAGTACACCGCCATCGCTCACGAATACGGCGCGCTGGTCCACACCGACGCGGTACAGGCCCCCGGTCATTTTCCGCTGGATGTCGCGGCAATGGGCGCGGATATGCTGGCGCTGTCATCGCACAAATTCTACGGGCCGAAGGGTATGGGCGTGCTGGTGCTGCGCGAGGGCGTGCCATTCCTCAGTTCGTTGACCGGCGCGAAACACGAGGATTACCGCCGCGCCGGGACCCACAACACGCCCGGTATCGTCGGCACGGCAGCGGCGCTGGAACTGGCCTGCGCGGAATTCGACACGCACGTCGCGCACCTGTCCGCGCTGCGGGAACGGTTGGTCCAGGGCGTGCTGGATCGCGTGCCCGACTGCGAACTGACCGGCGATCCGGCAGTACGGCATCCCGGTCTTGCCAGTTTTGTGTTTAAGAATGTGGAAAGCAACACGCTCCTGATGCACCTGGATCAACACGGGATCGCGGCCTCGTCCGGCAGCGCGTGCAAGGTTGGCAACCCCCAACCATCGGCGATCCTGACCGCACTCGGTTACGGGCCGGAATGGACGCGCGGCGGTCTGCGGCTCTCGTTAGGCCGCGCCACGACCGATGCCGAAATCGATACCGTGCTGGATGTGCTGCCCGGTGTGGTCGAAACAGTGCGGCAGCTTCACTGGATCGCTGCCGATTAAACGCAAATAAAATCCACACAGTCACACTGGTAGGGGCGCTGCTTGCCGCGCCCTGGGCGGAGCAAGCGCCGCCCCTACCAGTGTGTGATGGGGTATGACAATATGACAAACTCCCCTCCCCCGCGTGTCGTTGTCGCCATGAGCGGCGGCGTGGACAGCTCCGTCGCGGCGGCGCTGCTGGTCCGGCAAGGCTACGACGTCACCGGCATGATGATGCGCCTCTGGTCCGAGGACTGCGGCGGCGATTCCGGCGGTGGCAGCGGCAATGACAGCGGCTCCAACCGCTGCTGCACGCCGTCGCAGATGGCCGACGCGCGCCGTATCGCGGACCAACTGGGCATCCCGTTTTACGTGATCGACACGCAGGACGTCTTCCGCCGCACCGTCGTACAGTTTTTCATCGACCGCTACGCCGCCGGGGATACGCCCAACCCGTGCATCGAGTGCAACCGCCACATACGGTTTGAGTGGCTGCTGAATCACGCCCGCGCGCTGGACGCGGATTATCTCGCTACCGGGCACTATGCCCGCGTCGAGCGCCTGCCGGACGGTTCCGCCCGCC
>JAFGTJ010000405.1 GCA_016934195.1 Anaerolineae bacterium
GCCGTGCGACATCCCATGCCGTATGGCGATCTGGTAAAACAGGCTGTGCAGCGATTTGGCAGCGCGGAAGACCTTGATCGACATAACGTCACCATCGAGGAGCGCGAAGAATACGAACCGCACCTGGCTCGCGGGACGGTGGTATTCGCGGGCGTGGACTACGAGCGCATTTTGCGCGAAGCCGAAAAAGAGGCCGATATCGTGCTGTGGGACGGCGGCAATAACGACCTGCCGTTCTTCCAGCCAGACCTGTACATCGTGATTGTGGACCCGCTGCGGCCCGGTCACGAACGGACCTACCATCCCGGCGAGGCCAATTTGCGTATGGCCGACGTGGTGGTAATCAACAAGATCGACTCCGCCCCGCCGGAAGGCGTGTTGGCCGTGCGCGAAAGCATTCGCGCCCTGAATCCCGGCGCGGTGGTGGTCGATGCGGCCTCCCCTATTTTCGTGGATGGCGGCGCGGATATTCGCGGTAAAAAGGTGCTCGTGATCGAAGACGGTCCGACCCTGACACACGGCGAAATGACCTATGGCGCGGGTGTGGTCGCGGCGCGGCGCTTCGGCGCGGCGGAACTGGTCGATCCCCGGCCTTACGCGGTCGGCAGCATTGCCGCGACGTTTGAGAAATATCCCAATACCGGCACGCTGCTCCCGGCGATGGGCTACGGGGCGGAACAGTGCGCCGATCTGGAAGAAACGATCCGCCGGACGCCGTGCGATCTCGTGATCGTCGCAACGCCGATTGATCTCGCCCGCGTGATCATGCTGGATAAACCCTGGCGGCGCGTGCGCTACGAGCTTCAGGAACTTGGCAATCCCACGCTGGCAGAACTGCTGGAAGCGAAGTTCGGTAAGCGGTAAACCGTCGTAACAAGACCGGGAGCGGGCGGGCCGCTTGTGTGCCTGTTCCCGGTTTTTTCCCTCAAAACATTTGTTGCGGTAAAAAATACCTGAAAAAAACAACACGTTATGCCGTCTTCGTCTATAATGGACGTATAGCAGTTATGCCATTAATCTCGGAGTCCACCTTATGAGCGACACAAGCGCACAACAGGGCCAGGAGTTCATCGCCCAGGTTCACCAGAAAATGAGCAAGCTGGTACAGGAATTCGCCAGCGGTGTGATCAACCGCACGCAGTTCCACAAGCTCTACGACCGCTACCAGCGCCAGATCATGACGGTGGCCCAGTTGATCGCGGAGTCCGATCCGGCGGTGTGGCGTGATGCGATCACCGATTCCGAGGACACGCTGCTGATCAAACAGCGTTTGACGGCCAAAGCGGTTGGCATGAGCGTCTATGATAATGATAGTGGAATGCCCATCGAAACGTTAGGCGAATTTGCCATCGAGGCCGAGTTGATCATCCCGATGCTGAGCAGCTATCGTTCCGCGGCGGCGGAGATTTTCCGGGCCGGGATGCGCAGCACCGAAATGGAAAACGGCCAGTGGTTGTGTTTTGTCCCCGGCACGTATACCACCCTGATCGCGCTGTTCTCGCTGGAGCCGTCGGACAACCAGCTAAAAATGGTCGAACGGATGCACCGCGATTTCGAGGAAGCGAACCAGGGGCCGCTCAAGGCGGGACATGTGGACCCCAAGACGCTGGCGTATCCCTTCTACTCGTTTGTGCAGAAGCGGGCTGCGCCCCAGGCTGATGATAGCGACAAGAGCAAGAGCGATCCTAAGAGTTAGCGCTAGCCAGGGCTAAGGCAAATCCGGCGCTTTGGGGACCAGTCCGGTCCATTCGTCCAATGCGGCCACAAACGCATAGTGGTTATCAGGGAAGATCACCCAGGCCGGATTGACGAACATTGTCGCCAGCCAGCGGTCCAGCGTTTCCCACTGGCTGAAATCGGCGTTCCAGAAACGACCCGGCGTACCGTAGCGCACTTCCATATGGAGGTGCGTTTCCTGTGAATAGCCCGAATTGCCCACCACACCAATCGCCTCGTCCGGCGTGATATAATCGCCCAGGCTGACGAAATCGCGGGCCAGGTGCGCGTACATGATGTAGATCGAGACGGACGCATTGTACGGTGTCTCGATCAGGACGAATCCCCCCCACCCGAAATTATGGCGCGGCCAGCGTTCCGTCACGCTGCCGTGCGAATCGCCCTCGGCAAAACACAATACGCACGAGGATCGCGCCGTCACGTAGCCCGGCCCCACCGGGTAAAAGTCGGTGGTCAGGCCGTTCAGGTAATCGTCGGGGCAGGCATAATCCACGCCATAATGCGGATCATCGCGCAGCGGATCGAGGAACGTGCCGCCCTCCGGTATAATGAAACGGCCTTCCAGGGGCCGCCGCGAAAACGCGCCCAACGGATCGTCACCTACCGGCGGCAGGGATTGGCCCAACGCCGGATTTGCCAGCGCGGTTGGCCCACCAGGGGGCGGCGGCGCAGCGGGATCGGGTGGGTTGTCCGGTTCGCTGGCGGGACCTTCAATATCCAGCGCGGCGGCGGGCGGAACCACCGCCAGCGGCCCGATCAGGGCCAGCAGCACCAACAACGCCAGCGCGATTTTTATCATGGTTGCGGGGAATTTCAAAACGATGCGGCTCCGGTCACGATTTGGTCACGATCATTGCATAATAATATAATCAATTCAACCGTCATCAAACCAGGAGGAAATACCATGTCGAAAGAAGACCTCACCACCATCGTTAGCCGCGCCCTGACCGATGAAGATTATCGCGCCAAGCTGCTGTCCGATCCCGGCTCCGCCCTGGAAGGGTATTCGCTGGACGAAAACGAAAAGAAGATGCTGCACAGCCTGCCCGCCGATGCCTTTGATGAACTCACGATGGACCTGGAAGACCGCCAGTCCAAGAGCGGGTTCTTCGGCGGCTTGAATTTGATGGGCGGCAAGGATGGCGGCATCGACGCCTCGACCATTCTGGACGTGCTGACCAACAAGTACGGCGGCAAATAGGCCAGACAACCGACCGTGAACGATAGTGAAAACGGGCAGTTCTCGCGGGGGAGCGCTGCCCGTTTTGTATGCCTGATGGTATAGCTATCCGGCAAGTTCAGGGAGCCGGGATAATCAGCACGTCGCCGGGGGCGAGCCGGTCGGGATTCGTCAGGTTGTTGCGGTCGATGATAGCCTGCGGATCGACGCCGTACTGCCGCGCAATGGCGTACAGGTGCTCACCCGGTTGGACCGTATGCTCGACCTCGGTGCCGGGCGGGACCACCTGGGTAGCCGCCGGTTCGCCGGGTGTGGCGTCCGGTTCGGTTCCCGTATCTGTCACGACATCGGTGCCGGTTTCCGGCTCACTCTCACAGCCGGGTATTTGAAGCTCCCACCCGATTTGAAGCGGCGTATTCGCATTACCGCCGAGCAGATTCGGATTGGCGGCGACCAGATCGGCCAGCAGCACGGTGTTATCCTGGGCAATGGAGTACAACGTATCGCCGGACTGGACGATGTGTACGCACTCGTCTTCTTCTTCCAGGATCGTTGTCGGCGTAGGTTGCAGCGCGGAATTTAGCGTCGGGATGCTGGTGAACGTGGGCGGGATATCATTCATGCCCGGTGTAGTGATGGCCGGTGCCGAGTCGCTGCCCGGTGTCTCTATCACCGCTAACGGCGTGAAACTGGGCGGTATCTGGCTGGTGGCAGTCGGTTCAGTTCCACCGGATACATTGTCGGCGGGCGGGATGGGCGTAGTAACCGGGGCGGAATCAAACGGTGTCGTGGTGGGGACCAGCGTGCGGGTGCTGGTCGGGCCGGGAAGCGTGTCAGTGGGTAACGGTGGTATCGGGCTGGGGATATCGGTCGGCGGCGCGGCGGTAGTCGGCTGGATATCGTCGATATCCACCCGGTTCGACGTGGGCTGGACGTTATCGCCCGCGTCCTTATAACAGGCCGACACTCCCAACACAACCAGGAGCAGTACCCCGGCCAAACGTAAGCGGTTATTGATCATCAGCACGTCTCCCAAAACGATACATCCCTGCTCGATCCCATTTCGATCCCACCTGCCAGCATACACCGAATGGCGTATTTGTACAATTGGGGATACGTCAGGTTTGTTCGCGTGTGCAGCGTAAGCGCGTTGTAGAATGCCCCAAGACGTGCTATGGTTGAACCTGATTTCGCCCGATAGGAGCTATAAGCTAGCCCTCAATTTTGTACAAAAGTGTTCAAAAGTATACAAAAAGCAGCATAAACAATGTGTTTCTCCTAACGGAACTGATGTGCTA
>JAFGTJ010000406.1 GCA_016934195.1 Anaerolineae bacterium
GGTCCAGGTCGAGCAGCGCCCGCGGAAACGGATGCGACGCGCGGCCGCGCCAGGCCGCCAGACGATATTTGGCCCACCGACCGAGGACGCGCGGCTGCCGGAACGCAATCCGGGCGTCCGCTGCCAGCCGCCAGAACGGCGTGTGGCGTGTCCAATCCGGGATGGTAAAGACCGAGCCGCAAACCTCATCGGCAAATTCGCCGCCGAACAGCACGCGCACCGGCGCTTCACGCACAATGCCCGGCAGACTGCACAACGCCGGGTGCAGCACGTGAAACACGATGCGCGGCGCAGCCTGCCACAGATCCAGGACGAGCCGTTCGTGCGCATGAATTTCCCAGCGGCGGGCCAGGCCATACTGTTGCGCTAAGGGCGCGATGAACGCCAGTTCGCGCTGTACCAGATCCGGGCGTTTTTTACTGGGCAGCAGACTGAACGTCCACACTTTGCGCCCGACCACGCCGGCTGCCAGTGCGCCCAGCGACGACGAGTCCACCCCGCCGCTCAGGGTGAGCAGATTGCCATCGTCGGGGTCAAGGTCGCGGGTCAGTTTTTCAATCAGGATCGAGCGCAAGCGTTCCGCGTGTTCGCGGGCCTGCGCCGGGGTTGGGTAGGCGAGGTGCGCCGGACGGGGATGCCAGTAAGGTTCGGCGTAAGTTTGTCCGTTCAGCCGCGCGAAATGGCCGCGCGGCAAAATCGTTACGCCAGCGAGAAAGGTGCGATTGTGTGGGAATAGCGGCCAGGAACACGCCCAAATGGCATTCACCAGCGGGTCGAGGCGGAATTCATCGGGCAGGTAGCGTACGAAATCGCCCAGGCGGGTGGCGATGGCGACCCTCACCCCTGACCCCTCTCCCTGGCAGTGAGCGGAGGGTTTTTGCCAGAGGTAAAAGGGAACGAGACCGCCGCAGGAGCGCACGACCGTGGCGTCGCCGTGCGGCCGCAAACGGATAAAGCCGAAATCGCCGGGCAGCGTCGCCAGCCGGTCGGGATGTTCGTCGGCGAGTTGCGCCACCTGAGTCAGCGCGTCGCCGGGGTCGCGCCCTGAATTTTCGATAAGGAGATCGCGTCCTTCGGCAAACGCCAGGCCGTATTGGCGCGTCAGGTCGTTATCCGGCGCGCCGTCGGGCAAGGGCGCGGCCGCAGCTACCCAGCCGCGGGGGGGGCGATCGCCAGACCTGCGCAAATTCGCCGCTGCGTTCGAGCTCGCGTTGGATCGCGTCCAGCACCGCGGGATCAGGATCGTACACCGCAAACAGATTAGCTAATGGAGGCAGCAGAGTTGTCATGATGATTTTTGTAATTCTTCAGGTTGATTTTTACCACGGAGACACGGAACGCACGGAGAAAACAACAGTAAATGACGGTCATAAACATACAGCATTATTCATTTGAGTTGCACACCCCTGACAGGGTTAAATCCAACGGATTTAACCCTGTCAGGGGTGACATGACGTTCAATGCAGTTGAATAATGTGTATTATTTTCTCTGTGTCCTCCGCGTCTCTGTGGTTCTTCACAGAGCTAATTTGTCATGCGTTACGTGGGCATTATTGGTTTGTCAAGAAAATCCTGGCAGATTTTGTGGTACACCGATAGCGTGGCCTGCCCGACGCCGTCCCAATCGGTTTGGGTTATCTGGCGGGCTTTGGCGCGGTCGGCCTGCACCGCTTCAGGATGATCCGACAGCCATTGCAGCCGTTCGGTTAAATCCGTCACATTGCCGACGCGGAACTGGTAGCCGTGCCCGTCCAGGACTTCGAGATTCTCCAGAATATCGCTGACCAGCAGACAATTCCCGTAACTCCGCGCTTCTAATAAGGAGACCGATAAGCCCTCAATTTCCGAGGGATGCACCACCAGATACGCATTGGAGTAAAGTTCCCGAAGCAGATCGCCCTGCACGAACCCGGCAAAATAGACCCGATGGGGACCGGTCGCCAAACGTTGCAATTCCTGGTAATAAGCGGCGTCATGGTTGGGTTGACCGGCCAGTACGAGCGTTTTATCTGTTCGCACCCGTGCAAACGCCTGCAACAAGGTATGACAGCCTTTTTCCGGCGTGAGCCGTCCGACAAAGAGGATATAATCGTCCGGCGTTAATCCCAGGGCAAGCATCTGTTCCGGGGATTTAAGCTGCGGCGGTTGATGACCGTTCGGGATGTACACCGTTGGCTTTCGGTGACGTTGTGCATAATACGTCTGTAACTTCCGTGAGACGACAATGGTGACATGCGGAAAATGACAGGTTGCCCATTCGCCCAGTTTGAGATACCAGCGGGCGAAGCGTCCCCACTTGGCGCGCTGCCAGTCTAAGCCCTGCACGGTAGCGATCACTTTCCGTCCGAACAGACGCGGCAGCCAGGCCAGCGTCGTAGGGCCTAAAGCGTGATAGTGAAAAATATCTGCCCCGTTCCAAAGCGCGTGGATGGTTGACAGGATCGTATGCACAATCGTTTCCAGGTGTTTGGTCGGAATGGTCGGGACAAACCGCAATTCCATGCCCCGGTAGGTTCCACGCTGCGTCACATATTTGGGGTGGCAATACACCGCCACCTGGAACCCATGCGCCGCCAGATACGAGCCAACTTCTTCAACATAGGTTTCCACGCCGCCGTAATTGGCCGGCACGCCGCGCGAACCGATCATGACAATACGATCCATACATTTTCTTCAAGATTGTTTCAAGTAGGAGGTCGTGAGCGGTTTCAATCCGAATGGGAGTATCTTACGGATGTTCTCCAGCCTGTTTCTGTAACTGGAGAAAAAGTGATTCAGCGATAAAGAATCCCGCCTCATGCCTGAGTCGAGACATTTCATCGGACAGGGACATGATCTTGCCCTCATGTTTTGCCCGAAGGAGAATGCCTAATACGCCTATGGGTCGCAATCCCATCGCTTTCGCAGTTATCCGTCCATCTGTTTCA
>JAFGTJ010000064.1 GCA_016934195.1 Anaerolineae bacterium
ATCCCGATCATAGTCGGCGGCGTGCGAGTGCTTCAACGCGCGCTCAACGCGGCGATTGGCGAAGGCGTAATCTACGATCTGCGGGTGGCGTTGTACGGGCATTTACAGCGTATGTCGCTCCGTTTTTTCACCCACACCAAAACCGGCGAACTGATCAGCCGCCTGAATAACGACGTGATCGGCGCGCAGCGGGCTATCAGCAATACGATTGTGGACCTCGTGACCAACATCATCCAGGCGGTAGCGATCCTGGCGGTCATGTTCTCACTGGAATGGCGGCTGACGCTGCTCGGCGTGATGGTCCTGCCGGTGTTTATTATGGTGGCGCGCCGCCTGGGAACCCAACTCCGCGATATCGCGCGCGAAGCGATGGATCACAACGCCCAGATGAACGCGATCATGTCCGAGACGCTCAACATCGGCGGCGTGCTGCTGGTGCGCCTGTTCGGGCGCGACAAAACCGAGGTCGAGCGCTTTGATGGACGCGCCGCTGCCGTGCGCGATGTGGGTATCCGGCGCGCGGTGGTGGGAAGCCAGTTTTTTGTGCTGCTCGGCCTGATCGGGGCGATTGGGACCGCGCTGGTGTACTGGGTCGGCGGGCATCTGGTGCTGAGTGGAACGTTCACTATCGGCACGATTGTCGCCTTCTCCGCTTATCTCTCGCAGTTATACGGCGTGTTGCAGCAGTTGACCAACGCGCCGGTTGATTTCGCTACGTCGATGGTCAGCTTCGAGCGCGTATTCGAGGTAATTGACCTGCCGCTGGATATCCCGGAACAGCCGGACGCCTGCGCGCTGGATCATGTGCAGGGCGCGCTGGCATTTGAAAACGTCACGTTTGTCTACACCATCGATGAGGAGCACCTGTTACAAAGCGTGGAACGGCACGGACAAACGGATACGATCCAGGCGGTGCTGTCCGGTAACGGCAAACCCGGTGATGGAAAAACTGATAGCAAAGAAACCGGTTTCGTCCCGCCGAGCCAAGCCCGCGAGATGGCATTAGAAGACGTGTCATTTACCATCCAACCGGGGCAGTTGGTCGCGTTGGTGGGACCGAGCGGCGCGGGCAAAACCACTCTGACCTACCTGATTCCGCGCCTGTACGATCCAACCGGGGGCCGCATTACGCTCGACGGTCACGATCTGCGCGCTGTCACGCTCAATTCGCTGGCCGCGCAGGTTGGCATGGTCACGCAGGAAACGCACCTGTTTCACGATACGATCCGAACCAACCTGCTCTATGCGCGCCTGGACGCCACCCAACCGGAGATCGAGGCCGCCTGCCGCGCCGCCAATATCCACGATTTCATTGTCGGACTGCCAAACGGGTACGATACTATTGTGGGGGAACGTGGCTACCGGCTCAGCGGCGGTGAAAAGCAGCGCTTGGCCCTGGCCCGCGTGATCCTCAAAGACCCGCGCATCCTGGTATTGGACGAAGCTACCAGCCACCTTGATAGCCAATCCGAAGCCTTGATCCAGGACGCGCTCAGCACGGTGATGGCGGGCCGGACCAGCATCGTGATCGCCCACCGCCTGAGCACCATCCTGGCCGCTGACCTGATCCTGGTAATTGACCGGGGCCGGATCGTGGAACAGGGCACACACGACGAACTGTTGGCCCAACACGGTCTCTACGCCGAATTGTACGAAACGCAGTTCAGCCGTGAACGCGATATGGCGGCTGCGCCAGAATCGGAACCGGCACAACCGCCGCAAGAATTTGGTGGTTTCCGGCGGTTTTCCCCACCCCGATCACCGGAGCAGTCGCCACAGGATTAAACTCGTTTTACTGGGACGCGCCCAACGTCATCGTGTAGTACACCAGTTGGTCGGCTGATACGCGGTAGGCTACTCCGATTTCGGTGAAATCCGCGCTCATCATATTGTGGCGGTGGCCTTCACTGTTCCACCAGGCGGTAAACGCCTGATTCGCGTCAATTTCGCCCTGGTACAGCACATTCTCACCCGTTGCGCGGAAATTGTACCCCGCCGCCAGCACGCGATCCCCTGGGTCCGAGCCATCCGAGCCGCTGTGACTCAGGAAACTGTGTTGGGCCATATCGTCACTGTGGCGCTGCGCCACCGCCGTCAGCACCGGGTTGATGGTTAATTCCGGCAGTCCGGCAGCGACCCGCGCCGCGTTCACCAACTGCACCACCGCCTGCTCCTGGGTTTGGTCCGAACCGGGCACCAATGTTGGCGGCGTATCAGGCGCGGCTGTCGTGATTGTGGGGCGCGGCGTGGCGCTCGGCATCACGGGTGAAACCGCCTGCGCCGTTGCGGTCAGGCGCTGCGCGTTGGCCTGGGCAAAATTCCCCGGTGACTCTGCCTCAACAGTCGCGGCGGCAGCCGGTTCACTGCCGGACCCGCTGCTGGCCCCATTATCATCACCGCCGCCCAACAAGTCCAGGCGAACGACTGCCCAGACGCCCGCGCCAACTATCACCACCAGCAGGATCAAACCGAGCGCAAAGCGTACCCGCCGCTGGCGCTGTTGGCGGCGGCGGGCGGCTTCACGCTCGCGTACTGTCGGAACGTCGAATACCATAGGCTGCCTGCCCCGGCTAAAATACGCCCATATCGGTGCCACCCAACCCGTAATCATCCGGGTCTTTCATCAGGTGATACACGACCTGTTCCTGAATTCCAGGCTGGTCAAAATCAAATCCGGTGCGCTGGTGCAGGGTTAACATGCTGCCCGGCGTCAGGACCCGCGACAGGACGATCATCTCCCGTTTGTTCCACGCGCTGACCCGCACCTGGCGCTGCTCCGACATGCGGTTGTTGTCACACGTAATCTTCAGGCGTGTAATGGGCGCTTCACGCGGGAGCTTGCTGCGACCGAACCGGATATCATTGGACTTTTCACGATCCAGGTTCCGCCGCCAGATTTCGGTCTGTTCGTTATCTATGATAGTGGCCTTCACGATCACCAACTGGCCGCGCGCCGGGTGCTGCCGCTGCCGGATACTCTGAGTGATCGACATGATCACAACCGCCGCGAACAGCGCCACCGCCAACCCGACTCCACCCCAAAAGGCGTAGAGCATGGGATTGGTTTTGCGCTCCACCGTCACGCGGATTGTGCTGGCCTGGGGGTTAAAAATGTACTGGCCCTGTAACGCGCCCGCTGTTGTTACTTCGACGTGGTAGGTTCCTGCCGGTAAGTCGCTCACGGTAGCGCGATACTGGCCCGGCTGATCGCCCGCCTCGAAGACCAGCGGGCGAGTGTCCCCGTCATCGATCAACCGGACGCTCAGGACCGGCGTACCCGGATTCGCGGCCAGGGGCAGCACGTCGATCAGGTTGTTATCCTCGTCGCGCCGGGTTTCAAACACAATGTCCAGATCGGTTTTGGTCAGTGGTGGGAACCCTTCGGTCACGTATTGTTCGGTTCCCGGTTGGGGTTCCAGCACCCGCGCGCTGATCATAATGCTGGGCAGTACCCGCACCGGGCCAAGTCGCGCCGCGCCAACGACTCCCCCTGTGCCGGAATCGACCGCCACGTCCAGGTACAGTGATCCCGCGTCGGCCATGTCGTCCGTCCAGGTGATCTGGGCGCTGTATACACCGTCACCGTCAGGATCGGTGAATTCGACCGGGGCAATCACCGCGTCCAGGCTGTCAACCAATGCCGCCGTAAACCGGTACGCCGGATCGGGTACGACCGCGCCCGTATCATCCACCACGCGCGCCGACAGTTCCACCGCTTCACCAACCAGGTAATCGCCCGCCGGAAACGTATCGACTTCAAGCACAAGCCCGCTGACGGTAAACGCGCTCAGGGCCGGTTGGCTGACAATCACGTAATCTTCGCCGGTCGGCAGCGTGATACTCGCCTGCACACCGAGCGTATACTGGCCGCCCATGTTCGCCGTATAGGTCCCGGTATACGTGCCCGACTGGGCCGAGGTTAGCGGTTGGTAGAGAGTGCTTCCGTCCAGCAGCGTGATCACCGCCTGCACGGTCAGATCGTAGGGCGGCGGGTAGCTGATGAGCGGGTCCTGGGTTACGGCATCGGTCAACTGGACCGAGAGCGGCACATCATCATACAGCCGGAAGGTCCCACCCGACGCACTGGCCGTTACTTCCAGCGGAATTAGTTCAAGATAGACGTCCAGCCGGTCATTCTGCGACCCCACCTCAAACACCCAATCACCGGGTATGGGATCGGCAATCGTCCACACCTCAATCGGGCGATTCTGGTTGCTGACCGTTACGTCGGGATCGGTGGATGGCAATGGCTGGCCGTTCGGCTGCGTGATCGACAGCACACCGGGAGAATTGCTCGATTTGAACAGGGACAGGCGCATCAAACGTTGGTAGGGCGGCACAAAAATCGTATTCGTACCCGGTGTAAGCTGCTGCGCATCCCGCAGCCCACCGCTGACCTTACTGCCGCCGGTTGCGGCGACCAACTGCGACAAAATCAGGTAAAACTGCACGCCGACCTGCTGGTTCGTAGCGACCAGCGTGGCGCGCGCCGCTTCACCGACCACTGCCTGCCAATCGCTGCTGCGCGTCTGCCAGACCTCGCCGGTCGCATCAAGCGCCAATACGTAAATCTGGTAATCCGGCACAGGGAATGCCGTTTGAACTAATGCATTCACGGCGTCCATGTGCGCCTGCTGGCCGAATGAGTCCCCACAAGCAAACGCATTGGGACCCGACACCACGCACGGCTGCCCGTCCGTGAGCAGCACAATCACCCGTAAATGCGTTTGATCCGGCGTGACCGGCAGCGCGGCAAACATGGTTTGCGCCAGTTCAAACGCGGCTAAAAAGTTTGTGTTTCCCAGGTTCACCGGACCGAACGCCGTCGCCGACACCTGATCCAGAATTGACGCGCGGGAAGCATCCCACTCGGCCTGTGAGGAAGCAATAGGCGTCCAGTTCAACGTAACCACCGGATCATCACCAAAATTGATCACCGCCGCCCGGAACGCCAGATCGGGCGCGATGAGCAGCCGGTATTCTCCCAACGTATCCAGCGCGTACTGCACCGCTTCAAACCGCAGTTGTAGGGGATCGGTTGGCTCCAGGTCGGGATAGCCGAACGCCGCGCCGCCCATGCTGCCGCTTTGATCGACCAGAAACAGCAAATCCAGGCCGGTATAAGTCGGGTCCGTGCCCTGGCGATAGGGGCGCGCCTGCGCGGGGCGGCACACTCCCACCAGCAGTACGGCCAGCAGCGCCAGACCACCTACCCGGCGTATTGCCCGGCTACTCATTGATGCCATCCTCGCCATTTGACCCTGAGTCAGTATCGTGTACATCATCGCGTACATCGTAATGCAGTGTTGCCGCCAAAAACGTGATAGCCGCTGACAACGTACCATGCTCCTCGATCAAGCGGTCCAGATCACGCCGCGCGATTTTCATCTGGCTGCCGTCCGGCAATATCAGGGGCAGCATAACCACCTCGTCAGCCCGGCTCGCACTTTGGGATGCGCCCGCCTGCGGTTGGCGCGCGCGCGGACCGCGTGGTCGCAAGTCGGCAGGCCCATCGGTCAGGCGAAACGGATGCGCCGGGGAGCTATCACCGGGTTCCGGTGTAGTCAACCGGCGACCGGGCGTATGGCCGCGTGGTTCGTCGTCCGGCTTCGATGCGGGCTTTGGAGAAGTGCTTCCGCTGCGCAGCCGGTCCAACCATCCCCCGCCGCGCGGACCGCGTGTTTCCTCCTGATCGGTCCGGCGCACCTCTTCGGCAGGTTTCGAAGCCGGAGGCTTTGGGCGGCTGTTCCCAAGATGGGCTGCGGGTGAGCGGTCACGCCGCTTTGATACGTCGCGCCCTTGCGAAAATGAGTCCAGCACCGGGGGCGGCTCATCCCCCCCGTCAACCGGACCTGACAATTCGTAATTCTCATCGGAAGATTGCGCCGGATATGGTTCGTCCTCGGCCTGATCCGGCGGCCAATCGTTCTCATCGGCGGCGCGATCCGGCGGTGGACTCGCGTCCGTGACACGCCGCTCACTGCCACGCCTAGAAAATATAGCCTTGATATCTCGCTTTTCGCGCTGTTCTGTGGACCGATCTCGTGTGCTGCCTAACATGCTCCCGCCCAACACGCCCGGCAGGGACGCCGACGGTAGCCGGTCATCCTCTTCCGAGCGGTACGGGTTCTCTGGTTCTGGCATTTCGCTGTATTCGCCGGGAGTTTCGTGTTCGTCCTCGACCGTTTCATCATCCGGCACAGACACCCACAAATCATCTGACGTATTTCCAACCGGAGCAGAGATATCGTGTTCCTCGACCACCGTGCCGTCCTCTATTTCTGCTGCGGTATCCGCCGTCCCTGACTCCCCGCTGAGCAATGCTTCAAGCCGCACTTCCGCCCCATATGGATCGGCCTCATAGTACGCGAACCATTGGCGAACCGGATCATTCAGTATGATCTGTGGCTCGTCGCCTTCGAGCAGGGTTGCCAATCCCGCTTCGGCCAGCAGCGGGAAAAATGCCTTCAGAAGGCGTTTTTTCTGAATATTTCCCCGCCGTCCCTCATCTACTGGCAGTCTGGACGAATCAACGTAATCGAGACCCGCTGCAACATCAAGCGGCCCCACATCCTGGCGAGCCGCGTCTGCACGCGCGATACCTGCCAGCACTTCCGCCACCTGTTCGCCGTCCAGTTTAAAATCACCGATTGTCCAGACTGCCATACATTACTCCTCTAGCCTGCCCCGGACCGACTTCCGCCTATACTCCCGGCGGAAGCCGGTCCGGGTAGTGTGTTATATGTTATGTGTTACCATCCAACCGCTTAAAGATGTTCACGATGAGTATCCGCGTGATCGCGATCAGGTTGTCGATGATCATTTCGTTCTCAGCGGTCGCATAGCGCGCCAGCCAGCTTTCACCACCGGCCATTTCCCACGTATCCAGCGCTTCGAGTATGTCATCGTCATGCCAATACTGGTTAAATTTCTCCTGGGCAAATGTCTCGCTAATGCGTGGATGCCACGCGCCATCAGCGGTCTGGTAATAGCCCACGAAGCGCAGCAAGCCTTCCATGAGCGCCCCGACACTCAGATTTTCTAACTCGCTGGCCGGGATGAGAACCGTATTATCGCCGATGACGGCGGCTAACAGGTACGTTTCCGCTTTAACCCGGTTCGCCAGCCCTGCCACCACGACCGGATGGAACTGTTGGCGCGGCTTCTTGATCAGGAGCAACTGCCGCTCATATTCCAGCGCTGTTGCTTCGGCCTCGAATACAGCCACCCGTTCGGGATGCGTTACAACATCCCGACCCGCCAGCCCCATTTGAGACAGGTACGTTTCATGTGCCCGTTGCAGGCTGCTGATGCTGTTTACGGTCAGGGCATCAGCGGTCTGCATCAACGTCAGGCTGAAGGGGTCGGTTGTTTCCAGCCGTTTCAACCGGTCCTCGTCTGGTAAATGCTGCAACAAGCGCCGTTTCAGTTCCTCAACCCGCTTGATTCCACTGTGCGCCGAGAGCACTATACCGGGCCGGTGCTGCACGGCCTGTTCATCCGTGCCCAACATCGGGCCGGAATTCCGCATCAACTGGTTTACCGTCTCGGTGATATTATCGTCGCTCAACTGGTCAAGGTTCAGGAACTTCGCCAGCCCTTCTCGCTCAGGAATCAGGCGGGCAAAATAACGTCCCAACTGCACCAGACTGTTAGCGAACTCATCCACTTTTTCAGGATCGGGATCGAACGTTATCTGAGTCCCCTCTTTCGGATCGTCGTCATCCATCTTGGGCAGGTTCAGCACCAGCGCCAGACTGAGATCGGCACCCACTTCCCAATGAAGCTGGCGAACGCCCTTTTCAACCGCGCTCAACACCTCCTGATCAACGGGTTCGCGCATGTAGATATCGTACCATACTTCGCGGAGCGGTTCGCTTTCAGGTGGTGGCGTCTTGGTGATGTATTCGCGTGTGTGCAGGTTTTCGAGATGACTCCACCGCGCGATTACTTTGTCGTAACGCGCCGTCAGGTTGCCGTAAAGCGACTCTTGTTTTGCGCCCATGCCCAACGCATCACCAACGGCCACTACCTGATCGCGGTACTCACGCGCAATCCGGGCGAATTCTTTCAACTGTAGAACGATGGCTTCGTATTGATCATGATCAACGCCCCCGACATTGGCGATTTGCTGCGCAAGAACACTTAGCGCCCCATCGCCGCCACTGCCCGCCAGCGCATCCAGAAAGGCTTTCACCAATCCCAGCTTTGCGCCGCGCCGCCGCACAGGGTCTACCGGATCGGTAGCCAGCGCGGACTGGCCGTTCAACAGCACACGCACGACCTGGACCAGCCATTGCTGCCAGATTTCGTTGTCGGGATTCTCCCGCCCTCGGCCTTTGCTCCCGGCCTCAGCCTCGACCTCGTATTTGTCCTGAACTTTGGCCCTGATACGGAGTTTGCGCGCCGCTTTCCGCAGCGTATCGGCATCCTTGCTTTGGAAGACCTGACGCCACTGCCAATCGCTCTTCCCCGGCGAACCTAACTGCTCGCTCAAAAACGCGGCGACCAGGGTTTGCGGCGTTTGCTTGCCGGGGATATTTTCCGTTACCAGTTCCATCTTGTACTGCGGCATTTCCGGCGAGTCGCCCATCAACAGTATTTGCAGCACCCGGCGCGCATACCGCACGGTGATGTCTTCCAGCAAATCGGCGAACGGCAGCCGAATCTGGTACAGGCCCAAACTGCCCACCGTCATGTGCCCGGTTTGAAGCTGCGTGCTGGTCGTTGCCGCGCGCGTGGCGTTGCGCCATCCATCCAGGCCGCCCCGGTTTGCCGCCGTATCCAGCCACACCGCGATACTATCCGCCAGGGCCGGGTAAATGCCCAACCTGGGATCGACGTTGCTCAGCATTGCGGGGCGGCGTTCGCCGTCGTAGACAAACACTTCATCAAACAAACTGCTTTCCCAGTTACCGTCAATTTCGGAACGCTGCCCCGGATCGCGCGAATACATCATCGACAACGGCACTCCGGCAGACAGTTGGAAGCGTTCCGTTTCGCGCAGCGCCGCGATGGTGCTTGTCTGGCGGCCCAGGTCGCTCCGCTGGAGGCCATGCGCGGCGCGGTCGGTTAACAGGTGCCCGACTAGCTGCACATCGGCCAATCCAAGATGTTGTTGTAGCTGGCGCACCAGGTACGCCACATCCAGGAACGCGCCCGATCCCACGTCATCGCTGAGATCGGTGACTAACAGCACATGCAGCCGCGAGGGATCGTGCAGCCCTTCGGGATCGTTTTTCTGCAACTCGCGTTCGGCCTTCTGCACGGCTCTGGCGGCAGTTTCCAGTTGGCTCCACAGGGACAGGGCTTCATCCTCGCTCAACGCCTCGCCCGGCACAGCGCCGGATTCCTGCTGCTCCCTGTCACGAGGCGGGTACTGCCGCAGGTTATTCAGCAGCGCCAACCGGCCCATGATGCGCCGGTTCTGGAACCCGACCTTCGGGTCGGCGGCGCTTCTTAGTTCCTGCATTGTCTGGCGGTCGATCCAACCCTTATACAACGGGTCGTCATTGACTGTGCCCGCCAGCGACATCAGATTTTCCTGCCATTCCACCACTTCGGCCTGATCGAGCTTCAGGGTATCGGTTTCTCGGTCCAGTTGGCGCGCCTGATCGCCATTCAGGACGCACAGCAAGCGCACATTCTTCGAGGGATCGCCCAATTCGGCGTCCGCCAACGTCTTCTTAAGCTGCGCCAACACATGCCAGCCGGGATTCCCCAGGCCGATCACCAGCGCGCCGCGCGGTTTCCACAACGGCAGCAGTTGGCCCTGGGGCAAATCGTCAGGTTTCAAAGGCTCGCGCGGCGGCTGGACCGGCGGCAGATCGGGCAGTTCCTCAGTAGGCTGGGACTTGCGCAGCCAGCACAGCAGCAGCATCAGTACCAGCGGGACCAGGCACAACAACGGCCACAACCAGGGCTGGCCCTTCAATTCGTCCCATACACCTACCTGATCAATTGGCTCACCCCAATACGGAAGATGTTCAAACACGCCCGGTTGGGCTGCGCCGCGCAGTTTGCGCGCCGCACTCGTTGCGCCGCTCTCATACACATCAACCACCACTATGTCAAAGTTCGGATCATACGCTGTCGTGTTAAACGCCAACTTGGTCCCATCACGGTTCCAGGTTGACCAGGAATTGCTGGCATTGGGCGTATTCCCGGCAATTGCGCCCGCATCGCCAGTCGCCAGATTCAACAGCCAGATTTCCGCTTCAGGGCTGGAGTACGTCGTATTACCCTGGCTGTGCGTAAACGCCAACCAGCGCCCATCCGGTGAAAAGGCCGGGTAGTAGTTCAATCCGTCATTCTCGCTCGCGCCTGCCACCGGGACCGCCATGGCCCCGACTGCTGCCGGGTCTGCCGCGATCATGTAAATATCGCTCTGACTGCCCTCGACCAGCAGGCCGGAATGGACTGTTCCACGCGCCGCCCGCACAAAAGCGATGTTTAGTCCATCCGAGGTCCAGGCGGGCATCAACGCCGCGTACTGTTCATCCGACGCGCCAGTAATCAACTGCCAGCCTGACAGGGGCGTATCACGGTCGAAGACTACCAGTTCACCCGAACTCGTCGTTACGGCCAGTTTACGACCATCCGGCGAAAACGCGCCGTACATCGCGTCAATCGCGGGCACGTCGTCTACCAGATCGCCATCGAATTCGGTCATACGCAGCGCGTCTGCATTGGGCACCGGCTCGATAATCGCCCCCACAATCTGGGCTTCGCTGCTCACAAAATGACAGCCCACGCAGTTCGAGGTTTCGTTCAACGAGGTCACTTGCGCGGGTTCGTCCACATCCAGGTCATCGTGGGTCAGGAATACGCCGCGCTGGTTGCCATTCATGCGCCAGAAATACACGCTTTCCGGCACGTCACACAACGCCCCCGCCAGCGGTTCCAGCAGCAAATACAGGAGGAGCAGCAGCACAAATACGAACAATCGCCAGGGCAGCCAGCAGAAAAGAAACTGCCAGAAGGACTCATACCGCCCTGCTCGCCAATTTCTCAAGGCTGTCCACAATACCCACAGCAGCCAGAGCAGCGCGAGGATCAGGAATATCAGCCACAGCCAATCCCACCAGCCCGGCTCACAAAAGTCAACGCCCATACTCGTCGTGCCGCCAATCGGCTCGGCTGGACCCGGATCGCGCAGCACCGCGTTGAGCGTTGGCGTCGGGGTGATAGTTGAGGTCGGGGATGGCGTGACGGTCGGAGTATTGGTCGGCGCTGGGGTTTGAGTCACCTGCAAAATCGTCACAATTGGGCCGATGCCAATCGCAGATGCAGCCGTTGGCTGTCCGCACGGCAGGTAATCGACCGTCACGGTGCCCACCGATGCCCCGGACACTGGGTACAGGCCGCGTATTTCGGTCTGCAACTCGACCTGTTCACCACTGTTAACCTGGACCAGCGTCCACTGAAGAGTATTCGCGCCTACAACCGCGTTGGGTTCGCTGGTGTTATCCACAATCTGGAAGTATTCACCATTGACCGTATACGTGATTACCAGATTTTCCGCCACAATTGTCGGCTGGATGGCGCGCGCAATCCGTTCGTACAGCGCGGTTAATTCACCGGCGCTCTCGGCCAGATGCGCGTCATCCGTCGAATCGGCGATATCGCGCAGCATATCCTCGTCGATATCGCTCGGATCGCCCACGCCAACCGTGATGATGCTCGCCCCGGTCAACCGGCGGGCGCGTTCGGCTTCGGCCAGTACCGCGTCCGGGGCATTATCGCGCCCGTCGGACAGCAGCACGATCACCGGTTGGGCACCACCCTGAAAGTTCGCGCTCGCGCTGGCGAGAATGTCCGTTGCCTGTGTCAACGCGCTGGCAATATCGGTGCCGCCGCCGGTGCTCAGGCCATTGATGGCATTTTGCAGCACCGTTACGTCACTCGTCAGATTTGACGCGATAGAGGCGCTGCTGTTAAATGCCACGACCGCGATCTGGTCCGAACTCGTTGACCCCGGCACCAGATTAAACTGTTGGATAAAGGTCAACGCCGCCTGCTTGGTCGCGTCCAGCTTGGAGGTGCTGCCCGTGATGGTATCGTCCATGCTGCTGGACGTATCGATCACCAGCACCGCGTCAACCGGAATCTCGCGCTGGACCGCCGGGCATTCACCGCCTTCCAGGGTGATTGTCACGACAAAGCGATCTCGGCCATCCTCACGTATTGGGAATCCCGTCTGTGGATCACCCTGACGCGCCTGGCTGTCCACATGAATCGTGATGGAACCGGAATCCTGCGCCTGGGTCGGCGCGAGGTGCGTGCCCCACCAGGCCAGCGCTAAAGCCAGCCCCACCAGTGTTACCAACAACATGCTGCGCCAGAGTCGCGGC
Source organism: Anaerolineae bacterium (assembly GCA_016934195.1). Taxonomy (GTDB): domain Bacteria; phylum Chloroflexota; class Anaerolineae; order Aggregatilineales; family Aggregatilineaceae; genus JAFGTJ01. The sequence goes on from JAFGTJ010000064.1 coordinate 12,354, forward strand.
GCGTATGGTATGGTCCTAATAACTTTCATGATAAAACACCCTTTTGTATCGGCCCAGGCAGTGGGGCGAACCGGCACAACATCCCGATCCGCCCACATAGTAAGTTACATCCTTTTTCCTACACGCATCACAAGCCAGCGCTCTACAGCCGCCGCCGTCCGCCGCGCACTTTTTCGTCATACCGCGCTTCAAGCACGCTCCGCAATTGGCTCATTTCACGGTCCAACGCCAGGATCGCGTTGGTGTAAAGGTCGTATTCTTCCTGGCGGGTACGCTGTTCGTCATGCGCCGCGCCATCTGTCAACGCCGCGTTTGCCATCAAACGCTCTTGCAGCGCAGGCAGCGCCGCCGTCATTTCGTCACGCAGTTCGCGCGCCATATCGTGCCGGACGACCAACTCCGCGACCCCTAACTGGCGATGGTTGCTGCCAGAGCGATTCCCCTCCGGTCCCAGGTACGCTTCGAGGTCGTATCCTTCCAGCACCGGGTCGCCGTTTTCGTCAATCGGCGGCATGAAGGCTTCCACCCAGGTCCGCAGTTCCCGGTCGAACGTCACCTCGCCGTCTGCGGTCGGGACCAGCGCGAGATTATCATTATCCACGCGCTCAAGCGTGTCATCACGCCGCGCCTGGCTCAGATACGCCAACACCGCATCATACGGGATGGGATTCCGAAGCGGTGGATTGGGCAGCGTGCCGCGCACATCCTCTTCCAGAATGACATAAGTGATCATCGCCTCTAACAGCGACGGCAGCGCGACCGGCATCGTCAGGTACCAATCCGTGATTTCATTCCGCCGGGGGTCAGGATCGGGCATACGCAGCACCCATGCAAAATTCGTGCGCGTGCCGGTGCCGCCTTCTTCGCGGCGGATCACGATCCGGTGAGCCAGCAGGAACAGGAAATCGAGGAAACGCGGCTCGCGTTCCAGCAGCAGCACGACGCGATCTGACAGCAGGCGGCGCGGTTGGCGCAACCGGCTCACGAGGTCTTTTTCATACTCAATCGCGCGCACTTCCGCCGGGAAGATGTGCGCCGTCTGGCGCGTATCCCAGGGAAGCCCGTCATAGCGCTGTCTGCACTCATCATACGCGGTGATGCCGCGCAGTTCGATCAACTCCGCCGTGCTGAGCAGCGTCAAACGGAACGGATTCTCGCACTGGGTCTGCCGGAGCGTGGGATAATCTTGCTCCATGATATCACCCAGGCCCTTTTCGGCTCCCAACCGCCGCAGCACGCGCTGCAAAAAGCCCGTCTCGTCGGGATTTTCCGAATTATGGCTCGCCAACAGCACATTGGTCACCGTCCGGCCACTCACTTCGGGCCGTTCGGTCATCGAGAGTAAGTGACCGCTGCGCCGCGCCAGATCAACGGCAAGCTGGGCCTCGTTGTCGATGTACTGCCGCATCAGGTATTTCAGGACGCTTTCACGCTGCACGGCGTCGGCAAAAACCGCCCGCATATAGCCCAACATAGCCTGGAGATTATTGTCAGCCCACCGTCCGCGCATATCTTTACGGAGCGGCTCCGCCTGCTCCCCTTCACCAAACGAGCAGTTTACTCCCAACTTGCCGTCCTCAACCACAACCGCCCAGTTCCAGGCACGGAACATCCGACCGCGCTGCTGCGCCGTTTCGACGTATTCGTGATACCGCTGCTGCTCCCATTCAAAGTCGTTGATGACTTCATGGTTCGCCAGCGATTCGGCCTGCCCGCGCTCGTCCTGGACGCGCCGCGTACCGCGCAGCAGTTCGTTATACAGGCCGTTGGTATCCGTGCCCAACACCTGCGCCCAGTTTTGCAGTTCGCCACGCACCTGGTCTAAAAATTCGTAGATATAGCGGAAGGTCCGCGCCGCTGCCGCCCGCGCAAACTCGGTTCGGTGAAATTCGACATATTCTTCCACGCGCGCCAGATACGCTTCCTGCGCGGCGATGGCCGGACTGCGTCCAATCGCCCGCCGGTCCGAAGCCCTGGCGCGCATCTCTTCCAGCGCGTGGTCCAGGCCGGTTTGCAGAGAAGCGCGCATCCGGGTCACGTATGTGTCCATCCCGGCGCGCACCTCTTCCATCAAGTCGCTGACGGTGGTGAACAACTCGTACATCTCACCCACCACCGCAATGACCCAGCCCAATTTGCCAGATTTCGCCTGGATCGGATCGCGGCTGGTCGTCAACGATCCATTCAGCGTATGCATAATATACGCCGACATATAATCACTGAAACGGTCCATTTGCAGGTCGATGAAGCGGTTCAGGGCATCGCTGTAGCGTCCGCCCTGCCGCCCGCCGCCGGTATCGGGCGGGCCAAGCTGCGAGGTAATGTAACGCTCCGACCGGGATGAGATATCGCGCCAATCGGATGCCGGATCACCTTTGGGATTGCGCTTGTTCGACGGCTGCACATGGTTGTAGACCGTGTCCTCAATCACCTGGCGAGTGTTGTTGATCGCCGTTTGCACCGCCGGATCAGCCCCGGTACCTTGCGGGCGCAGCATATTCAGCCAGGTACGCATGTCATAGGTGCCCAACTCGCGCACCGCGCCCTGGTGGTTCGCCATATGGCGGTCAAAAAAACGGTGAGCCTGTTCCCACAACGCGGTGGGCACAATCTGCCGGTTCTCATCATACGGATCGGGCAAGGGGGTGTACTTGGTCAAAACCTGTTCTACAACGACTGCCGGATTTTCGCCCGGATGTTCCGGGTTATCCTCGTGACTCACCCGCCGCATGTATCCCTGGTCATCGTAGGTTTGTCCCGGCACAATTGCTTGCATGATCTCTTTGCCTAACTGGTACGACCACGCTTCGATCATCTGCTGGACGGGTAAAATGATGGAGTAAGCGCCTAATGTGCTGACCATCGCCTGCTTGCCCACGCGCCCCTGTCGTTCGGCCACCGCAGC
>JAFGTJ010000407.1 GCA_016934195.1 Anaerolineae bacterium
CACCGCACCGATACCTGGGGACCGCTGCGCTACCTGCTGCGGGCGCGCGTGCGGGTGACGCGCGATGTGTTGTTCGCCGCACCGGACGGCCAACCGCTCCGCCTGGATATCTACGAACCGTCCCGACCGGCGGACGGGCCGCGTCCGCCGGTGGTGGTGGTACACGGCGGGGCTTGGTTTCACGGCGACAAGAGCGACTACGCTTTCGGGCTGCATGATCGCTGGCTGGCCGGGCAGGGCTACACGGTGTTTGACGTGCAGTACCGGCTGACCGGGCGCTGGCCCGCGCCGCTGGCCGACGTGAAATGTGCCATCCGGTGGGTGAAGGCTAACGCCGCCCGCCTCAATGTGGACCCGGATCGCGTGGCGCTGATGGGCCGGTCGGCGGGCGGACACCTCGCGCTGATGGCCGCGTATACCCCCGGCGATCCGCGTTTTGCGGGGGACTGTTTCGCGGACGGCAGCGCGAATCATAACGCGGCGGACGAAACCAATGATCGCGTGGCGGCGGTGATCGCCAGTTATGCGCCTGCTGATCTGCGGCTGTGGCCCGCCGAATCCGGCAGCGCCATTGCGGAACTGTTGGGCGGTCTGCCGCACGAAGTACCCGACGTTTATCACGCCGCGTCCCCGGTGACGCACGTCCGGCCCGGTTTGCCGCCGACGCTGCTCATTCACGGCCAGCGCGACCGCACCGTCCCGCCCGCGCATACCGAACTGCTGGTCAATCACCTGCGGGCGGCGGGCGTGACCACCGTCGCGTTGCGGATTCCCTGGGGGCGGCACGGCGTCGATGCGCTGCTGGTTGGCTTGACCGGACCGATGATTCAATATGATGTGGATCGATTTTTAGCGAGGGTTTTTTGCGGCAACGAAGCGAGTGTATAAACATGGTTTCCAGAAAAAACGTTTTTTCCTTTACGATATGTGCGCTGATCGCCCTGGTCCTGATGCTGAGCGCGTGCGGCGGGGATGACGGGGACGCGCCCGTGCTCCAGGCGCTCCCGACGCGCACACCGCTCCCGGCCACCGCCACCCCGGAACCGGAAAATGCCACCGATCCCGCGCCGGACGTGAACGCCTCCGCGCGGCTGACCGTCGTGTCGATGGACGAAGAAGTCAGCGCCTTTCTGACGGCGGCGCAAACCGCCAGCGCGCTTGACCGGATCGACCTGATCAGCGAATACTTGCTGAATCCTCAGCAAGCCTGTTTTACCAGCCCCTGGATTCCCGACACACAGCCGTTGGAACTGTTCGAGATTAACCCGGTGTCGCTGCCGCTGGATGCGTGGCAGGCGGGCGTGGATATTTACCCCACAGCGGCCCTGGTTCAGCGGGCGACTGCTGCGCTGGATACTGCCGCCGAACTGCTGCCCAGGGATACCCCGTTTCGCGCCTGCCTGATGCCGTTTATCCTGTTTGGGATGCCGGATGAACAGGGCAACGGCGGGATCAATACCAGGGTGTTGGGCAGCGAACTGGCCGTGATCGGCTGCCGGGCGGGGGAATACTGCCTGGAAACCATCGAAAAAGAAGCGGTGTGGGCCTATGCCTTCGCCTACCAGATCGCCCAGTCTGACCTGACGATTGTCGAAACGCCGCTGGTGCTTCACGCGCTGTATTATGCGCGGGCGGCGGATTTCACGCGGCAGTTATACCCTGACGCCCAGTTCTACTGGGATAACGCGCTGACGCCGGAGCAGGAGGTCGCGTTGTGGGAACGGCTGCGCGATGTGCTCAACGTGGCTTACCAGACCTACCCGGAGGGGCGCTATGTGGACCGTTACCTGTACGGTTTGCCCGATCATGATCTCTACAAGCCCTGGGGGGGCGTGTTCATCGGGCAGCAGATCGTGACCGCTTACCGCGCCGGGCATCCCAATATCTCGTCCGTCGAGCTGCTGGTCCTTGATCCTGACACGCTGCTGACCGGGAGCGATTATGATCCCGCCGCTGCATTAGATGCAGCCCAGGCCGGAGCGCAGGTTGCCGCCCCGGTTGGTGTGGAGATCGTGTCGCTGCGGGACGATATCGCGGCCTTTGTCGCGGCGGCGCGGGACGTGGACCCGACGGGACGCGAAGCGGTCTTTGAGCAAACCGTATCCGACGCGGTGGCGCTGTGCGCGTCGGACGCCGACCTGTCCGCCCTGCTGAACATTCCCGATCTGGCCGACATGGACCTGGACGCGCTGCAAGCGGCGGTCGAATCGTTTCCCGAAGAGGAATTGATCGCGGCGGTGGGTGAGGCGCTATCCCGGTCCGCGAACGCGCTCCCGCTGGGGATGCCGGTCCGCGCCTGTTTGCTGCCCGTACCGCAGCCGGACGCCGACGCCCCGGCCTATGAACGGCGCATCCAGGCGGCAGCGATGGGCGGCGACCTGCTGTACATCGCGTGCGGGACTGGCCCGGACTGCCTGGACGGGGCGGAATTCGAGACGGCGCGCGGTTTTGCCTTCGTCTACCAGCACCGCTCATCCGGCCAGGGACCGGACGCGCTGGCGCTGCTGGACGCGCTGGTATACAGCGGGCGCGCGGACGATTTCGCCGCCGGACTGTATCCTGACGCGGTTCTGCCCTGGGCTGGCGCGCTCGACGACGCGGTTGATGCCGATGCCGAGTCCACGATGTGGACCGCGTTGCAGCCATTCCTCGCGGATTCGACCCCGATCCCGGCGTGGCGCGCGTTGGTCTACGGCGCGTGGGACGCGGGCGGCACCGCGATCCCGGAATGGGCGGGCGCGTTTTTCGGGGACCGGATCGTGAGCGCCTACCGCGCCCAGTATCCCGACGTGGCGTGGGGCAATCTGGCCCTGATCGCGCCGGATCGGGTGTTGGAGGTGAGTGGGTACGGGGCGGATTAGGCCCCGTCAGCCAACTGTCACGCAA
>JAFGTJ010000004.1 GCA_016934195.1 Anaerolineae bacterium
GGACACTCGCGAAGCCGTTCAAGTGGACCTATACCGGTCGTCCTCTTCAAGCTTAACTGATTATGTATTTTCGCCAAGCTGTACTAGTTAACTTTCATAATTAGGGAAGAAAGCAAGAGGTCCCTTCCCCGCGCGCATCAGGCAGGCATCCGATGAGCCAATTGACGATTGACGAACCCCGCAATTGCTACCACGCGCGGGGTGTGGAGTTGGCGATGATAGCGATCGGTTTGGGTGATACTCTGGTAATGGCGCAAGCGGCCAATAGTGTTCTCTACGATAATCCGGCGACGCGAAAAAGCGGTGTTATAGCGCAGGATCATACTCGACATCCTGTTACTCTCAGCCCGGACGCAGTCCGTTTACCCCTTTTCATGCCTATTGTGAAGGTTAACTACTGTAATGCGAATAGTTGGAACGGTTTTCAAGCAACCAGCGGAAGGTCACCGACTGAAACCGGGACGGACTACCTCAACATGGGGCAGGCGCTTAACGGCAAACTGCATTACGATGATGTAGAGTTCACCATCTGGCGTTTTGGGCAGCATGGCCTTACCCGTGGGAGCAGTGCGTCCCATCATTCGGATTTCAACCGTTTCTTTACACCGCCTGCACATCCAGCACGATCTTGATGGTGTCGGGATCGTCGCGGTCCACGATGCCGAACGCTTCGGTCACGTCGCGCATGGGCATCTGGTGCGTGATCAGCAGATCGGGGTGTAATAAACCCTTTGCCATCATACGCAGCGCGCGCGGATATTCGCCCAACGTGACTCGGCTGGCGATAATCGCGGCTTCTTTGATCACCAGCGTTTTGAAATGCACGGGTGTTAGCTGTTCGCCTAGTCCGCAGGTCACGATTCGCCCGCCGTTGCGGATCATTTTCACAGCTTGCGCGAGCGGACCCTCTTGATTCCCCGGCGTGTGGAAATGGCCCACCGCTTCGATCACGACGTCCACGCCGACGCCGTTCGTCAGTTCCTGCACGCGCTCAACCGGGTCTTCGTCGTGCAGATTGACCACCACGTCCGCGCCGAGTTTTTGCGCCGTTGCCAGCCGGACCGGGAGCAGGTCGGTGGCGATGGTCAGGCCAGGGCTGGAACTGTGGCACAGCACGTCCAGCACGCTCAGGCCGAGTTTGCCGGTTCCCAGTAATGCGACCGTTTCACCGGGTTGGACGCTGCCACGCTGTAAAATGTGCTGGCCCAGGCCGTACATTTCGACCATCGAGGCGTGTTCCATCGGCACATTGTCCGGCAGCTTGTAGCACTGGAATTCGGGCGCGGCGACGTACTGCCCGAAGCCGCCGTCAAGGTCGATGCCCAACAGTTTAAGCGTCCGGCAGGCGTTGATATGCCCTGTCAGGCAGGTTTCACACGAATAACAGGGGATGATCGGATCGATGGCGACCCGGTCCCCGACCTGGAAGCGCGTTACGTCGCGGCCCACTTCTTCCACGATACCGCCGAATTCGTGCCCCTGGATGGCGGGATAGGCCACGCGGCCCTTGAATTCGCCGCGAAAGACGTGCAGATCGGTGCCGCAGATGCCCGCGAACAGCGATTTAACCAGGACCTCATTGGACTTGATTTCGGGATCGGGCGCGTTGCCCAGGCGAATGTCGCTGTCGCCGTATAAAATGCCAGCCTTCATAATTTTTTGTTGTCTCCTATGTCGGGTTACTTTACTTTGCAGTACTGCTCGCGCCGCGCCATGTGTTCCGGGACGTGCAGAAAATCCCGCAGGGCGAAATCGCCTTCGTATTTCCAAAGCGTGACCTGGGTAATCGTGACCTCGATGCATACCTGGCTGTCACGGTGCCCGTAGCGCTCGAATGACCCGGCGTGATGCTGGCGGTAAAGCGCTTTAAGTTCTGGATCGTCTATTTCTGACCAGCGCCCCAGGATGCGGGCCGTACCTTCGATCTGCATGTTGCTGATGCACAGCGCCACGTTGGGATTTTGCACGATCTGCTCGTATTTGAGGAAACCGCGATCCGTCTGGAAATAGATGCGCAGATCGCGGTGAATGCAGCTCATCATACGGGCCGTAACGCGATCTCCGGCGCAGGTTGCCAGCACCATTTCAGGCGTTTTGTCCAACTGCTTTATGATGCTGCGCGCCAGATCGTCGTAACTGATATCCATACGGTTAGTTTCCTTCCGCCGGGATGACCGGCAGCACGATATGGGACGGGTAGTTGGCGCTGCGATACACGCGCACGGTCGGAGGCGGATCGAGGCGCGGCGTCTGGAAGTTTTCGTCGTCCGCGCCCGTGATCGTGATGCGAATCCGGTGTCCGGCATCGAATACGTTGGAGGTCGGCTGCAAGTCGAAGACCAGTTCGACCGGCGTGCCGTCACTGGGTAGCGGCACGAGATCGGCCTCGAAACTGCGGTGATAGGGCAGGCCCACGTAGTTATAGGGTGCGTCATGCAGGGCGCGGTGCGAGGCGCGCAGCGTGCCTTCGGTGATGTAGCGCGAATAGCCGCTCGGCGCGACTTCTTCCAGGTAGACGAAAAAGTCCCCATCGTCCGCGCTGGAACTGACCCACAGGTGAACGACCGGATGCCCGGTGATCTGTGTGTCGGCGTCCAGTGGCGCGGAGGTGTAGGTCAGCGCTTTTTCGTCGAGATCGGCCATAGCTGGGTAGTTATGGAACCGCACGCCGCGCCCGTTATCCCAGCGGTTGCCCTCGCCGGTTGTGGTCGTATAGTCCACCGTGTAAGCGTCATAATTTTCCTGGTCCGTGTCACCGGATGGTGTATCCAGGCTCAGGCCGCCATCGTTGACCGATTCTGCGCTGCCGGACGGTCCGGCCTGGAGGTAAAACGGTGTGTATTGCGTCTCCGGCAGGGGCCATTCGTCGGCGGTGCGCCAGTCGTACTGGCCCGGCCCGGTCATCACGTCGTAAACGATAGGCGGTTCGTCCATGATGCCGTTATCGATGCCCTTCAGCCAGTAATCGAACCAGCGCAGATGCTCGGCCAGCAGGTCGAAACCACCGACTCCATCATGCGACCAGGGCGTCATCACGATTTTTTGCGGCACGGTCAGGTTATTGAACCACGTCAGCGCGGCGCGGGGATACAGGTCGTACCAGCCGCCCAGGTGATAGACAGCTACCCCAGAGTCGTTGATCGCGTCCACGTAAGTAGACGGGCTGCGCTCAACATACACCGGACCGTTTTCCGGCCCGGCCAGCGAGTCGCGGTAGGGTGCGCCCTGGACCATCGGGTAGATGTTCCAGTTGCCAGCGTGCTCGCGCATGGCGGCATTGCGGAGTTCGCCGCCGGGATCATCGTCCACCGGGGCGGCGGGGATCAGCTTGTCGAGCGCCAGCGTGTTACGGCCCCATTCCAGCACAAACTGCTCGTTGAACACGCCGCCGGGATAGGCAAACGAATAGATATCAAACATCGCCATCTGCGGGAAAATCGCTTTCAGGTGGGGCGGTTGGGTGCTGGCGGCCATGTACTGGGTGATGCCCAGGTACGAAATGCCGAACATGCCCACATTGCCATTACACCAGGGCTGCGCCGCGAACCATTCCGTTAGATCGTAGGCGTCGTAGGCTTCCTCGCGGGTGAATTCGCCGTAGCGCACGCCAAACGACGCGCCGCCGCCGCGCACGTCGGTCGCCACGATCACGTAACCATGCCGGATGAGGCGCGCCAGTTCCGGTACGTCATCCAGCAGAGTCTGTATCGTGCCGTCCTCGTGCAGCTTGGCACGCTGGTAGCGGTGCTGCGTGAAGATTACCGGGACCGGATCATTGACGATCTCGCCATTCAGGGTAGGGCGGAAGATGTCCGCCGCGATGCGCGTGCCGTCCCGCATTTCGATGTACTGCGATAGGCGGACATAGCCGTCGTAAATTTCCTCCGAATAACCGCTGTATTCGCCAAAGCGCGAGATACGCTCGCCGTCCTGCGCAGCGACCGGCGCAAACAGTCCCAGGGCCAGTACCGCCACCATCGTCACTGGCACAATCAGCCTGGATTGAACAAAAAATCGCGTCACGTTTTGTTGTCCTTTCCCGAAAAAAGAACCCCCCACTCAACGCCAGTATAGCACCGTTTTTACACAGGGTTCATGCCCTGGGCGCAAATATGAATTTTTTGTGAAGGTACTGAGGGGCTATTGCGGAAGCATGAATTTTTAGTTAAATTAAAATCATAAAAGTGTGAATGCTTATGGGGAGCTTCATACGGTAGCACTGTCCGACAAGAACCGGGAAATTGCGCGTTCCCGGTTCTTGTGTTGGGTAGAACGTTACCCCGCGCTCAAGCTGGTCGACGTGTACGCGGTGCTGGCCTGCTACCTGGCTCAGCGCGCCGAGGTTGACGAATACATGCGGCAGGCCGATTAAGCGGCGGATCGCATCCGGCGCTTGATCGAAGTCCGGTACACGCCGAAAACGCTGGTGCTATGGGCGCGGCTGCGCGCTCGCCGTGACGAGCAAGCCCGCTCATGATCCGATTTCTCGCTTCTGTTACGCGCTCTTCTTCAGTGGATGCCAGGATAGCACCATAAGCTGCTCGGCACGCAGGGCCACCAGCGCATAGGTCACACCGTTGGGGTCGGCAAATTCCACTTCAAACACGCCAGGTTCCCATTCGTCCACCAGCGTGCCCACCTGCCCACGTTTCAGGTTGTGTTCGGGCAGGTCTACCAGCAGTGCTACCACATCGTAGAGTTTCATTCCGATACATCCTCAATCACATAACAACTTGTCAGGCGTGGAACCTCTTCGGTTTTACGGATCATCCAGGCTGTGCGCACGATGGCCCTTCCGCTGTCGGTCGTTAATTCAAAGTCTATCACATAGCGCTGGCCGTATTGAGTTGGCTCTTGCGGCACGGCATCCTCTGTTTCTGCGATGCGCTGCACAGTTTCCTGCAAAAACGCGGCATCACCCAGCATAAGCCCCAACACGGCATTAAACACGCGCGCCTTATATCTCCCGGTAGGGTGTGCTGGATTAAGCGCGTACTCGGTGAACTTTTCCAGCGGAACAACTGCCTGATCACCGTTGGGCAGTTTAGCCATCGAGTCTTAACTCCTTCAGCACTCATTTTAACCAATCTACGCACTAACCTATAGTAACTTTAAGTGTCTCCCGCCAGCGCTGGTAGGTTGAACAACCGCGCGGCGTTGGCGGTTGTTTGTGCCGCGAACTCGTCCGGGGGCAGGTCGCGCAGCGCCGCGATCCGTTCCGCTATGTGGCGCACATAGGCCGGTTTGTTGGGACGGTGGCCCCGGTACGGTTCCGGTGTCAGGAACGGGCCATCGGTTTCCACCAGAATCCGGTCAGGGCGTACCCGCGCCGCAATGCGGCGTAATTCCTCGGCTTTTTTGAACGTCACTGGGCCGGTAAAGCCCAGGTAAAAGCCCGTCTCTACTGCGCGATCCGCCTGTTCCTGCGTGCCGGAAAACGAGTGCAGCACACCGGGACGGTCCCGCAGCGAGTCCGGTAAATTTTTCACCCAGGCGACCAGGATGTCCAGCACGTCGTCGCCGGTTTCGCGGCTGTGGATGATCACGGGTAATTCGAGGTCCGCCGCCAGCGCGAGCTGCTGTTCAAAGGCGTGGCGCTGTTTTTCCTTCGGAACCTTGTCCCAATAATAATCCAATCCGATTTCGCCAATGGCGACCACCTTCGGGTGATCGGCCAGCAAACGGACCGTTTCCAGCGCCGCCGATCCAAAATTGGCCGTGCTGTTAGGATGTACGCCCGCCGCCGCGTACACGCCGGGGTACTTGTCCGCCAGTTCGACGGCCTCCCGCGTGCTGGGGAGGTCGATGCCAGGGTTGATGATGCGCGTTACCCCGGCGGCTTCGGCCTCATGAATCACGGCGGGGCGAATGTCGTCATAGGCGTGCAGATTCAAATGGCAGTGCGTGTCAACCAGCGTTGCCTGGGTCATTTGGCGCTACTTCGCTTTGCCGCCGGACTTCAGCAGCGCGAGATCGGCATCGAGCATCATCTGGATCAACTGCTCGAATGTGACCTGCGGCTCCCAGCCCAGGACGCGCCCGGCCTTCGACGCATCGCCCACCAGCAGATCGACCTCGGCGGGCCGCATGAAGCGCGGGTCCTGTACCACGTAATCGTGCCAGTCCAGCCCGACGTAATCAAACGCGACCTGTACCAGTTCCTCGACCGAGTGCGTTTCCCCGGTGGATACCACGTAATCGTCCGGTTTGTCCTGCTGGAGCATCAGCCACATCGCGCGCACGTAATCCCCGGCGAAGCCCCAATCGCGCCGCGAGTCCAGGTTGCCGAGGCGGATTTCCTTCGCCAGACCGAGTTTGATTTTTGCTACGTTGTATGTTACTTTTCTAGTAACAAATTCTATGCCTCTTCTGGGCGATTCATGATTAAAAAGTATGCCGCTGGTGGCGTGCAGGCCGTAGCTTTCGCGGTAGTTGATCGTGATCCAGTGGCCGTATACCTTCGCCACGCCGTAGGGACTGCGCGGGTAAAAGGGCGTGGTTTCCCGTTGGGGGACTTCCTGCACCTTGCCGAACATCTCGCTGCTGGATGCCTGATAGAAGCGGATTTCAGGGTTCACATGCCGGATCGCGTCGAGCAGGCGCGTCACACCCAGGGCGGTCACGTCCCCGGTGAAAACCGGTTGAGTCCACGAGGTTTGCACGAAGCTCTGCGCCGCCAGATTGTAGACTTCCTGGGGCTGGCATTCTTGCAGCGCCAGTTGCAGCGAGGTCTGGTCCAGCATGTCGCCGGGAATGAGGTTGACCCGGTCCTGGATGTGCTCAATCCGGCTAAAATTCACCGTGCTGGTCCGCCGGACCAACCCGTAGACCTCGTAGCCCTGTTGCAACAGGAATTCGGCCAGATACGAGCCGTCCTGCCCGGTGATACCCGTGATAAGCGCGCGTTTTTGGGACATGGTGTTTTACTCCTGAGCAGCGGGATCGACGCCGTAATACCGTCGCCAATCATTGAGAATGTCAAGTAAGGTTTGTTCAAAAGAAATAGTCGGTTCCCATCCGGTACGCTGGCGCAGCCGGTCGGCATTCCCGACGCGGCGCGGCACGTCAGAGGGCCGCATCCGGGTTGGGTCCTGGCGAACTTCAATGTCAATCGCGCTGTGGCTGAGCAGCGTATCGAGCAAATACTGGATGCTGTAGGCTTTGCCGCTGCACACGTTGTAGACGTCGCCCGGTGTGCCCTGCATCAGAATTAAGTAGTAGGCGCGCACCACGTCGCGCACGTCGGTAAAATCGCGCTCGGCGGCCAGGTTGCCAACGTACATGACCGGTTCCTGCTGTTCGGCTTCGATGGCGGCGATCTGCGCGGCGAAATCCGCCGCCACAAAACCGCCTTTTTGACTGGGGCCGATGTGGTTGAAAGGCCGGGCGCGGATAATTTTCATGTCGTGCGAGAGGTGATATTGCAGTCCTAACATATCCTGCGCGACTTTACTCACGCTGTAGGGATTGGTGGGCGCGAAGGGGGTATCTTCGTCCAGTTCGCCGCCTGCCGCGCCGTACACTTCCGCCGAACTGATCACCAGAATCCGGGCGTCCAGGTTCAGGTTGAGGATCGCCTGTTGTAAATTGATCTGGGCCACGATGTTATTTTCCAGCGTCTCCCAGGGATTTTTGAACGAACGTCCCACATCGGCCAGCGCCGCGAGGTGGATGATCGCGTCCGGCTGCACGGCCCCTAAGATGCTGCGGACCGCGCCCGCGCTGCGCAGATCGACCTCGTACTGCGCGATGGGGCGGCCATCCAACCGGGGATTCTGGCCGGGTGGGAAAAATACAGCGGCATGAAGCGACAAGTCCGGCAGCGTCAGCAGGTGATCAACTAAATGGCCGCCGACGAATCCGCCAGCGCCGGTTATAAGTATTCGCACGATAGGTTTTCCCTTCAATGTATGGACACGGGCGGGACTGCTGCCGCGCGCCCGAACGGGCACCATTATAACCATGATGGGCGGTGTGTACAGGGCGTATGCTATACGCTGCCCTTACGTCAATAATCCCTCGTCGCGCAGCCAGGGCACGCAGCGCTGTATCCCGTCCTCCAGCGTGACCTGTGGCTGCCAGTCCAGCAGATCGCGCGCTTTGTCCATGCTGAATGTCCGGTAGTGGGTGATGAAATGGATCAATTCCGGCGCGCTGCGCGCATGTGAGCCGCGTTTGGCGAACGGGGCGATCCCATACGCGGCCAGTTTTGCCATGACCACCGGAAAACCAAACCATGTTTGATGGCCCTGAAGCCGCGCATAGGCGCTGATGTATTCGCGCCAGGTGGGGGACGGATCGGGCGTGGCGTTGAAAATCTCGCCGTCCGCTGCCGGGTGATGGGCCGCGACGAGGCACAGATCAGCCACGTCGTCCACGAAAATCACCGGGGCCGCGCCGCTGCCGTTCCCGATGAATCCGGCGGGTTTGCGTGCCAGCCGGAACGCCTGCCCGGTCCAGGTGCGGGCGTTCGGACCGTAGATCATGCCGGGCCGGATGATGGCATAGGACAGGTTATGGCGGGCGGCGGCAGCACGAACAGCTTCTTCGGCGGCGGTCTTGGTGATGGCATACGCCACGCGGCCCGGTTGGGGCGGCATGTCCTCGGTGATCACGTTGTCCTGACGCCGGAATCCGTA
>JAFGTJ010000065.1 GCA_016934195.1 Anaerolineae bacterium
AACCTGCTCGAAACCGAAGTCAAGCTCCACGTACCGGACCTGGATACAATCCGGGCGCGGCTGGAATCCGTCGGGGCGACACTCGAATCGCCGCGCACCTACGAACACAATATCCGCTACCTGGACGCGGACGGGGTTTTTATGCGGGATGGGATCGTGCTGAGGATGCGCCAGGACGCGCGCGCCCGGCTGACCTACAAGGCCCCGCCCGATCCCGGCACGACGCAGACCGCCGGAATCCGCACGCGCTTTGAGGCCGAAGTCACGGTCGATGATTTTGCCACGATGGACGTGATCTTGCAGCGGTTGGGATTCCATCCTGCCGCGATCTACGAGAAATACCGGACCACCTACCGGCTGGAACGGGCAGCGGGCGCGGTCGAGATCGTGCTGGACGAAATGCCGTTCGGCCCGTTCGTGGAGATCGAGGGGCCGGTCACAGAGATCGAGGCGGCGGTGATCCGGTTGGGTCTGGAAGATGCGGTGCGCTTCACGGTCAGTTATATGGTGCTGTTTGATAGGGTCAAGGCGCGGTTGGGGCTGGTTTTCCGCGATCTGACGTTTGCCAATTTCGCGGACGTGACCGTGCCGCCGGACGTGTTCGCCAGCGGTTGGTAAAATCCGCCCATCAGGACGCAGAAAAACGTGATCGCCCGGTGCCTGTGTGGTGAAATTTTCCCCGTCAGCCGGGCGTGGGATCACCGTCCGGCGAGCCGCGCCCACCTGTGTTATGATCGCCGCGTAATTATACGTGTGCGTACTCATGCCACCCACGCGCACACCCTCGGAGGTAACAAGCCATGCGATCCCGCGTTATCCTGATAATTTTTCTCTTGATTCTCATGAATAGTCTGCCCCTGGTCCCCGCGCCGGACGTGCGCGCCCAGGACCCGTGCGCTGGCCTGATCGCGCCCCGGCTGGCGGTCGGCGGATCGGCGCGCGTCGTCGCTACCTACGGAGTCAGCCTCAAGGACCGGGCCGCGACCGGCGCGGCAGGCGCGCACGAAGTCGCCCACATGCCGTTTCACACCGTCGCCGCCGTGCTGAACGGCTCGCAGTGCAATTTTGGCTACCGCTGGTGGCAGGTCCAACTGCCGGACGGCAAAACCGGCTGGGCCGCCGAAGGCAATAATACCGATTACTTTTTGGAGCCATACACGGTCCGCCTGTATGCCTACGCTTTTCGCGCAGAGGAGACAACCGGACAGGATATCGTCCAATACGCCGTAACGCCGGACGGGATAGCCCGCGAAACCGGCGTTTTTCATGTGATCCCGCTGCCCGATCTCCCGCCCGGTACGTGGCAGCAGGTCGAGTTTGACCGGCTGCGCGACCTGCTGAATGACGCCCGGACCAACTGCCCGGACCGGTTGGCCGGGACGGTTCTGGAAAACGTCGAATCAATGGAAGACGTGGACAGTCTATGGCTGCCCCCGCTGGATATCGATATTTATCCCGCGCCGGACGGATCGCGGCTGGTGCTGGTGCGCCACCAAACCCTGGATATCCCGCGCTGCGATACCGTGCTGCTGGAACCGGTCGGCATCAGCCGGGTGAGCGTGCTCGGCCTGGACGGGACCGAAACGCGGCTGTTCCCCTATCCACAGCACGGATCGGTGCCGGATTCGGTGGACCGCTACGGGGCGGGTGAGCCAACGCTGCTGAATGTCTCGCTGGCGGACGTGGTATGGTCGCCCAACGGGAAATACGTCGCGTTCAACGTCGCCTACCGCTATCCCTGCAACCGCCAGGACTGCTACCGGATGCACATCTACGTTTCCAACCTGGAAACCGACCAGTTGTACGTGTTGGGCGAGGGGCGTCACGTCGGCTGGACCAACGGCGGCGAGGGGATCAACTTTTTCCGGCTGATCCAGGGCGAGGACGGACGGACCGCCGCACACCTGTATACTACGCGCTTCGATGGGGCCAACCGCCAGGAAATCTGGCTGCCCGGCGGCGCGATCTATCTATCCGACACGCTTCAACCGCTCGGTCTGCCCTGGAACGACAGCGGCACGCGCGTTTTGGTGATGAACGCGGGCGAGGGCGAGGTGATGTTGTTCAATCTCGCGGATCGCACCTTCACGCCGCCGGTCGTCGTGCCGGATAAAATGCCGCAGGTCAACCGGGACTCGGTGTATCTGGTCCAGGGCGAAGCGGCCTATTTGTGGACCACCATTCGCGGCGAATTCGTGCTGCAAGACGCGCAATCCGGGCGGTGGACGCCGTTGGAGAGCGAGGTTGCTTCGACAGGCGCATCGCTGACGGGCGTTCGGCCCTTTGGGGATGGGCGGTACGCGCTGGTACGTCTGGCGGGCGGTCTGACCTACATCCTGGACTTTGTGGACGACGAGTTGGTCCCGGTGGTATTTGAGTAGTGAGTTATTCACAGAAACACTGTAGCTAATCTCTATTTTGCACATTAACTAGCTTGGAAAACTAAACTGTTGTGGTTATATTTTGGGATAGGTTCGTAATTGGTCCTAAATATATAATGGAAGGAGCGCTTCCCATTGGACCACGAAGCTATCCTAGAATATGTCTATCACGTCAGCGACTATTTGCAGCACTATCAAGAGCATAATCCCGCCGTCTTCGCTATTATTTTCTCCATCGCCGCCGTTGCTTTCGCCATGCCCCTCGTCACACGCGAGTTTCCTGGCATCATTAAGGTTGGATTTTTCATGTTGATAGCCGTTATTGCTGCTGTTTTGTGGTGGGATGTGCGTAAAGAGAATAACTACCAACAGTGGACCGAGCATAACGCCTGCCTCGATGTATACCACATTGATCGCGACGGTAACGAGTTAGTAGCTTGCCTGGACAATTTCTACCAGGGACAATCCAGCCCCAGTAACTCCCGCCAGATTAACCTGAGTTTTTTCCTCAATATAATGACCGAATGCACCGTCCAGGCGATGTATCTTCTAATTCTGTTGTTTTTTATTGAACTGCCGAGGTCAGTCGGATGGGAGCCAGTCATACCGGGCATACTGGTTGCAATAGCGATCTTTTGTGCCCTGTTTGTTACGACTCAACCGGATTTCAGTGATGTATTTCTGAACATCAGCACGGAGTTCGTCGGCGCGGCAGTCGCCTTTATGGTCACGGAGCATATATTAAGCAGTTAACCGGAAGCAGTGCGCTAAATTCATGTAGATCGGGGCCAATATAGTCCCGCGCTACGGCCCCGGCTCGACCGTCCCGACCTGCTCGAAGCGTACCCAATCGACCATCACCGCTAAGTCACGATCCGCGCCGCCCGCGACCGGCTCCGGCGCGTCGTAGTCCAGCGTCAGCGTGAGAAAATCCCCGGTTAATTCTGCCGGGAGATCAACGCGGAGTTCGGCCAGTCCTTCGGCGGGAACCGTCACCGTGCCTAGCAATTCGCCGTTTGCCAGGATGCGCAGATCGCGTGCCTGATTGAACGACTGCGCCGCCAGCGTGATCGTGTAGACGCCGCGCGGCAGTTCGACATACAGGTCGGCCTGATCAAGCTGCCCGGTCCAGCGCGCGGTGAGGCCGGGCACAATTTCCTCGCGCCAGTGCCAGCCCCACCCCAGGAAACCCGCGTCGTCCAGATTCCCCACGTCGATCTGGTACACACCGGGCGCGATCTCCGGCGGGGTGCGCGCTGGACAGTCGTCGGGATGCCACGCCGTCCGGTAGGCGATGGCGATTTTTCCGGCGGTGTCTTCGACCGCCACCGGGCAGACCAACTCCGGCAGACTGTTGAGATAACCGACTACTTCCTGAGTCGTGGAGCGGCCCGTATAGCGGTCGATCCAGTCAGTATGCACCACGATATAACCGACCGGATAGCCGTAGATGATCGCGCGCAGACGGTCGGCGGCCTGTTCCGGTTCCAGCAACCGGCGCTGGCCCAACCAGCTCAGCAGCACATCGTCGGTGCGCAAATACCAGTAATGGCCCGAATCCACCCGCGAAAAATGGCCGTTGACCATGCGTTTGCCGTGTATCAGGCCGTAAAACTGCGTGGTCGCGTAGACCGCTTCGCCCACCAATCCTTCGCCGGTCGATACGCCGGTCGGCGCTTCCACCACCACGTACTGGTACGGCTCACGGCCCATCGCGGCGTAAAAATTGTATTCCGGCGGCTGCGGCTGGATCGGGAACGGCTTCAGGACGCGCGCATCGACCAGCACCAACAGCACCAACGCCGCCGGGATCACGCGCCGCCACACCGGGCGATTCACCAGCAGCGGCGTGAGCGTTTGCAGCGCGAAAACTCCTGCCGCGATCAAAAAGACCGGCGCGAAGCGTTCCGGGTAGCGGAACATGCCACCCAGGATCGCGTGCAGGGCGCGGTACGGCAGTGGAATTTCAACGCCCGCCACCGTGATTGATCCGCCCGCCGAGAGGATCAGCGGCGGCACACTCAGCGCCAGCCAGAACCAGCGCGAAGCCTCACCCCCTAACCAGTTCCGCTCGGCCAGCCGATTCCCCCTCTCTAACCTGGTTGGAGAGGGGGCCAGGGGGTGAGGTAAAAGATTCAGCGCCAACGCGATCCCCACCAACGCTAACGGCAGCGATCCCAACGACACCCGTGCCCCAAAATCCTCGGTGCGTGTGATGAATCCCTCTGGAAACGGGATGCTAACAACGTCCTCGACCGGGGTGGATTCCAGCGTGCCGCGATCATAGGCCAGGATGTGGGACA
>JAFGTJ010000408.1 GCA_016934195.1 Anaerolineae bacterium
AGCAGCGTCCCGCCGTAGGCTTCCACCCGGTCGCGCGCGTCCAAAATCGCCTGTTGGCTGCGTTCCCAGCCGTATTGGTTGTGAGGCTGCGACATATCGAAGGCGTCCCACAGATAAGGTTGCCCGAACGCTAACCGGATATCGCCATCTTCGGCCAGTTTGGGATCGTGGAATTGCAAGGACGCCTCGAACTTGTCATCGCCGCCCAGATACAGCTTGAGCAGCACGTAGACCGCCGAGTGATCGTCCCACCAGTTGCGGTCCGGCGCGGGGATTGGCGGATTCGGGGATTTGATATCGGTTTCGCCTCGCAGATCGGCCAGCCCGTAATCCTCGTTGGCGTCGTTGCCGAACCACTCCCAGATCACCAGCGGCGGCTCCAACGGCAGCCCGAAGCCTTCCAGCACGCGCAAATGGCTCAACGATCCGGTGCTGGTGATGCCCAGGTTAATGATGTTCCGGCCCGTCAGCGCGCCGAAACGCTGTACCCAACATTCATCCTCGTCCGTGAAACAGAACGTGAACGAATCCCCGACCGCCACGCCGTCCACGTAGCGATCTACCAACTCCTGGCGGGTGCGGAAGGCGACGTGCGGATCATCCCACAGCGTTTCGGTATTGACCGTGAAGCGGACCTCCGCGCTGCCAAACTGCTCATGATTCGTGACCGGGCGCGTGATCGTCAGGAATTCCCGGTCCGGCTGCCAGATCGGATCGGGCAGCAGTTTGCTATCCGTGAAGGGCGTGATCCGCACTTCGCGCAGCACCAACTGTTGGCGCGGAGCCAGCGAGAAAAACATCAGCCGCAGCAGAATTTCCAGCAGCAGCCAGGAAAATAGCAGAATAAAGCCGACTCCGGCCAGCCGTTTGAGCCAACGGGTAAATCTGCGGCGTGTAGGGGAAATGTGTGTATCTGGCATCAGGTTTTTAGGTGATAGGTAGCGATAAGGTCTTCGTGGGCGGCGCGCAGCACGTCGCGTCCCAGGGGAACGTCGCGCACGTAGACCGTAAATTTGACGCGGGTAATGCGAAACGGCACCGGGGCCACGTTCCGGTAGGACTGCATGGCATCCACCAGCGGCGCGACCGGCTGATCGCCCCAGTAACCGAGCGTAACATGCGGCAGATAATAGCCCCAGCGTGTCGGGGGACGGGCGCGCAGCGGCAGTTCTCGCCGGAGGTTAGCCCGTAAAAGGCGCAGGCACTCGTTGTTATCCTGCACTTCTGCCAGCAGCACATTCGGGAAAGCGTTTAATGGACCGATGCTCACCTCAAACGCTGTGGTTGATTCAATGGTGTCGCACACACGTTCCGCCAGCCGGTCCAGCGCCGGACGCCGCCACGTTTGCGGTAACACCAGTCCCCGGCGCAGCAGCCCGGCGTAATGCAGCGTGATGTGCAGCGCATCCGGCGGCAGGGAATCGTAGGGCAAGTGGGGCCGGAAATCCGCCTGCCATGCCAGCAGTTGATCCCGTACCACCGGATCGTCAACAGGAATGATGAACCCCACGTAGGGCAGCAGCAGCCACCGCCGCCAACCGCGCCGTTCCCGCGCCAACGTGTCGTAGGTGCGGGACAGGTGGGTGAACTGTTCCCACTGCGCGCGATAAACACCCGGCTGCTGCTTCACTGCCCCTCCTGAAATTATTCGGGGCGCGGCAAAGCGCCGACCGAAAGTCGGACGCGCCCCTACAAAGTGCCGTAGAACGCGGGATCAGACTAAACGAAAACGCCCGCGCCTTCGGCTGGCTCAGCGACGAACAAATTCCCCTCGCGGCCCGTTGCCTGCATATACCGTGCCGCCGTGCGCGTGATGAAATCGCTCGCCGCGTCCGCCGCAACCAGGGCCACCACCGCGCCCGCTTCGCCGCCACCGCTGTACCGCGCCCCGTAGCAGCCGGGATGCTGAGTCGCGGCCTGCCACATCGCATCCAATGCCGGGGAACTGCTGCCGTAATCGTCACGCGCGCTCCAATAGGACCGTTTCATCAATTCGCCAAAGGCCGCGAAATCGCCCGCTTCCAACGCCTCGGCTCCCTGCGCCACGCGCGCGATCTCGGTGATGACATGTCGCGCGCGGCGGAACTGGTCTTCGGTCAGCACCGGGCGAAAGTCTTCCAGGCGGTCCAGCGGCACATCGCGCAGCGTCTTGACCGAACTATCGACCAGGCTGATCGTGTGCGCGGCCTGTTTTGCGTCCTGGCTGCGCGTATTGTAGCCGGACCCGACCAACTCGCGGCGGGTATTGGTGTCGCACACCACGACCTTAACCGCCGCCGGGAGCAGCGGGTGACGGTATTCCAGCGTGCGGCAGTCCAAAAAGAAGACGTGTTCCTTACGGGCGTGCAGGCAGGTGAATTGATCCTGAATGCCGCTGCCAATCCCCATATAGTCCCGTTCCGCTTCGTGACCGATTCGCGCCAGTTCGGACGAATCCAGCCGCCAGCTTTCGAGCGCCTGCCATGCGACGGCGAACGCTTCCTCGACCGCCGCCGACGAACTCAACCCGGCGCGCATGATCACGTCACCCAAAAACGCGACGTTGATCCCGTTGAGCTTCAGCCCTCGACGCTGCAAAGCCCATGCAACACCCGCCGGATAACGCGCCCAACGGGGCAGTTCATCGCCTACCACATCTTGCCTGGTATCCAGCCGCCGCAGCGACAGCGTGATCGAGGCGTCCAGGTCGGCGGCGTACAGCCGGACCAAATCCGCCGATCCGTAGGCCGCCGCCAGCCAGATTTCGCGGTTAATGGCGATATTGATCACCGGCCCGCCGTGTGTATCGACATGCCCGCCCAGCAGGTTCACCCGTCCGGGCGCGCGCACGAATACATCTGGCGAAAAGCCCGGAAATGCCTTATGAAACGCGGAAAGCAGCGGCCTGGGGAGGCCGGTCGAAACGGTTATGGGATTGGGGTCTACTTTATTCATCAGTCTCTACCAGGATTCCGTATTGGTGTAAAGCGGCTGCCAGGGCATCTTCCTGGCCCGCGCGGACGATCACGGCTGTCGGCCCAAGCTGCGCGCCCACAAAACGGCGCAGGTCGGGCGTTTCGAGAATGGTAGTCAATGTGTCGGCATCGCCGGTACGCAAAATGACGGCACTTGTTATCAAGGCGGCAGCCGCCCCACCTTGTTCCCACTGATCCAGCATCCGGCGTACCGACTCCGGCAGATCGGCCCCGCTGATGCGCTGTAAAAAGGCCCGGATCGCGCTTACCGGGATGTCCTGCTGCGCGGCCCGTTCCAGCGCGGCGGCGGTAATGGCGTATTCATAGGGTGGTCCGGCGGCGTGCCACTCGGCAATTCGCGCCAACTGGAAGCGCTCGTAGCGGCTTAGCGTGCGCGGTGCGTGGATCGTGCCGTCCGGCTGGATCGCCGGGTGATCGGGGTCTTCGGGCGGGTCGGGCCACTCGGTTTCATTGCCAAAAGCCCGCCCGTAGGCCGTCAAGCGACACAGCTTACCACCTTCTCCCAAATCCACCAAACCGAGCCAGTGCATCGGTCCGGTGAGGATGAAACGCAGCACCGCGCCGTCCACGCGATCCCAACTCTCGAAGCCGCGCAAATAATCGCCGGTACTGGCATCGCGGATATACCAGCTATCATAGTCGCCCGCCGGACGCTGAAAGTCCGGTTCCTCGGCTTTGACCAGGGCGATCAACTGGTCCACCGGCCACCAGTCCTCCGGCGGCACCACTTCCAGAAATACCAGGACAGTCTGCCGTGCCAGCAGCGGATCATTATGCCAGCGAGTCGGTTCCGGTTGCAATCCCGGTGTGTGCCACAGGTCATTAAAATGGGTGCTGTCGCGCCACGCTTCGGCCAATGTGCGAACCTGGCGCGGGCGAGTCAGTTCCAGCCAGCGGCGCGCGTTGGCCGGAACCGGCTTAAACCGGTCGCCCTCGCTGGACGCTAACCCCATTCCGCCCGCCAGCGCGATCAGCAGCGCGACCCGCGCCGGGTGCGTATCACCGAGCCAGTACGCGGCCAACCCGTCGCTCACCTGCTGGCGCAGCGCGTCCTTTTCAGCAAGTACCGTCTCGACCTGCAAAAAAGCCAGCAGGGTTGTCAGATCGTCAACCAGCGTCGTCGTGGCGGACTGGGTAGTTTCCGGTTTCACCGTATCTGCCATATCTATCGCGCCGGGAATATCAGGACTCGTTACCTGGGCAGCGGCGGCAGCGGCGGCGTCTTCGGCGCTGACCTGGAGATCGAAGCCGGTTTCGTGCGCGGGGAACACGGCGGCCAGATCGTCCGGCACATACACAAACGGCTGCATCCCGGTTTTGCTCTGCGCGACGGCAACCGCGACCAATCCGCGATAGTACAGCGTCTCGAACACGCCGGTCGGATTCAAATGGGGTTTCTCACGATCCCGGCGGCCCGGTCCCATCTGGCGCAGTTGTCCGAACAGCCGGGCGAACTGGGTTTCGGCCATGCGGTAATCGGGCGCGCTGATCAACATTTGCAGCGCGCCGCGCTCGTTATCCGCCAGCCGGGACCATTCCGCCGCTGCTTTGTCGGCATCCAGCATCACCGCCGCCAGCATTTCGGCAGCGACCAATCGTTCAAGACCATCCAGGTCCACGTCCCAACGCCGCGCGATGATCGCCAGCAAACCAGGATCGTGATCCAGTAGAGTTGATAATAAAGATCGCATGAGGTTGTGTGTGCCCTGTTTCGTAAGATGCCTTACGATAGCACAAAACTCAAAAAAATCTGTAAAAGTGAGCGGCGTCACGCCGGACGCCGCCTTGAGTGGTGCATGTGCGCGATGAGTGCAGCTATTCGCCCAAATGAATACACCCCGTCTGCCACAACCCCGGTAACTCGCCGTGCGGCAGGCCGTAGTAATCCTCGATGATGCGGCGCGTCAGTGGAGCCGCGACCTCCGACCCTTCGCACGAGTTTTCGACCATCACAGCGATGGCGATTTCCGGGTCGTCGCGGGGCGTGAAGGCCACAAACCAGGCGTGCGGCTTGGTGGTTTCGAGACCCGTCTGGGCCGTGCCGGTTTTGCCGCAGACAATCGGCTCGTTGGTCTGGAAGTTGTACCAATCTTCAAACATGTAACGCGCGGTGCCGTTGGGATCAAGCGTGACCTGGCACATCGCCTCGCGAACGAGGGCGAAAATATCTGCGTCAACGTCGATCTGCGTCGGGACCGGTTCAGCCTCGTAAACCGGTTCTTCACCGATCAGGCCGATCCGGTTGACAAACAATGGCTTGTAAAGCGTGCCGCCGTTGGCAACCGCCACCGTCATGCGGGCAATTTGCAGCGGCGTGATCAGCATATCCCCCTGCCCGATTACGAGGTTGGCGACATCTCCGATCCCCCATTGTGCCGCCGTGCGCAGGAAGGTGTCTTCTGGATTGGGAATATAGCCCACTTTTTCATCCAGAACGTCCTGGCCGGTCGGGACGCCCAGGCCCATCTTATAAGCGTAACCGGGCAGCAGGTCGGGGTCCTCGGCATTGAGGGCAACGGATAGTTCCCAGAAATACGGATCGCACGAATAGGTGAGCGCCTGCGGGAAATTGATTGTGCCATGCGCGCCCGTGCCATAAATCCAGTCGGTGCGCTGTTCCAACACATCTTCCGGATGTGACCATACGGCAGTGCAGGTGTACCACGTATCCGCCGGGTAAACGCCGCTGTCGAGGCCCGCCACCGTCGAGACGATCTTAAAGATTGACCCGGCGGGGTAGCCGCCATTCGTGACGCGGTTGACCAGCGGCGTCCGCAGATCGCTTTGCAGCGCCTGAACTGCGCTGACCCGATCCCAGACCGGCGAATCGGGGTTGAACAGGCTCGGATCAAACCAGGGATAGCTCACCATCGCCAGAATTTCGCCGGTTTTTACCTCCATGACCACCGCCGCCCCACCCTTAGACGTATAACCCCAGGTGGGCGAAGCATAGTTGTAGGCTTCGATGAAAGCGTCCTGAACCGCCGCTTGCAAATCGCGGTCAATCGAGAGATAGACGCTCTGGCCGGGTTCGGGATCGGCCTCCGCGATCTCGCGCAGCGTTTCGCCGGACGGGGCGACGATTACCAGCTTGCCGCCCGGTTTTCCGGCGAGATATTCTTCGTAAGCCTGCTCAATCCCGGCCTGACCGATCAGCGCGCCCGATGGGTAGCCTTTGGCGGAATATTCGGCCACCTGTTCCGGCTGAATCTGGCCGATATAGCCGATCAGGTGTGGCGCGAGTTCACCGTAATAACGGCGCGTGGTGCGGATAAAGGTGTCGTTGGGATCATCGCCCACCGCGCACCGTGACCGTAACGCCTGCTCCGCGTTCTGGAAGGTGTCGGGATCGGTTTCTCCGATCAGGAACAGCGTGTCCGAATTGTATTGGGCGACGGCGGCTTCCAGTTCGCCGTATTCCTTACGCAGCAGGCTCGATAGCAGGTCCAGGCAGCTTGCCATGTTTGGGATTTCCTGTTTGACCAACCGGATACCGACCGCGCGACCGTTCTGATCGACCAGCACGTTACCGTTGCGGTCGTAGATATTGCCGCGACCGGGCAGCGTTTGTCGCCGGTCGAGCCGTGCTCCGGCGGCGAGGTCTTCCAGAATGTCTATGCGCGACCACGCGACCCGCCAGCCTTCCGGCGTTTCGATCAGGCGCATAGTGCGGCCCGGATCGAGAATCTCGCCAAAGAAATTGGTCGTAAACGTCACATCATACTGGATCGCGGCGGTGGTTCCCTGGCGCAGCGACCCGGTGATAGTGGCGGTCAGGCTGTCCGTCGTCATTTGTTCGGCCACATACTCGTACTCATCGGCAAAATCCGTTTCGCGGTAAGCGTCGCGGCTGTTAACGCTGATCAGGCTGTACATGGTGGCATAATCGCCGTCCTGCCACGCCGTCAGGAACGTGGTCGCTACGCGGTCGGCTTCGGCCAATGTCAGTTGGGGAGTCGGCTTCAGGCCACTTGATCCACCGCTCCCGCTGCCCGCATCGGTACACGCGGACAGTCCTACCGCCAGCGCCAACAGTACCAAACATGCCCGGTTTATGATTCGCATGACACCATCCTGACTTCTACCAGGGCGCAGCAAGCAGCGCCCCTACATATTGGCGAAACAATTCTCATTATATCCGGCCTCAAAACACACCAACTGACGCCTACCCACTGCCCGCCTGACCCGCCAGAATATCGCCGCTCACATCGCAGTCATAACCCTGGTGCTGCTGGCAGCGAGCCGGGATATCCGCCGGGGGATCAATGCCGAAATCACGCAGCGCACGCAGCAGATGACACAGCGGCAGTCCAACCACGTTGGAAAAACACCCGCTGCGCAGATTCACCGGCTGGAAGTCGGGATGCTGGATCGCGTAGCCGCCCGCTTTATCGAACGGGTCGCCGCTGGCAATGTAAGCGTCGATCTCGGTGTCGGTATAGACGCGCATCGGCACGCCGGTCACGGCCAGATCGGTAATGGCCCGCCCGCTGGCGGTATCCAGCAGCGTGATCGCGGTGTAAACCTGGTGTACCCGTCCGCGCAACCGTTGCAGCATGGCGCGCGCCTCGGCAGCGTCAGCGGGTTTGCCCAGGATCGCGCCCTCATCGGCGACGGTGGTATCCGCCGCCAGAATCAGCGCGTCCCGGTGATCTGTTTCCTGCGCGG
Source organism: Anaerolineae bacterium (assembly GCA_016934195.1). Classification (GTDB taxonomy): domain Bacteria; phylum Chloroflexota; class Anaerolineae; order Aggregatilineales; family Aggregatilineaceae; genus JAFGTJ01. Next base: position 7,644 of record JAFGTJ010000408.1, read on the forward strand.
TATACACAGCATACGCGGCATATGCCTTTTCCCGGCTCAGCCGGACGGTGTAATCGGCGGCGGATTCGCCGGGATGGGGCGTTTCATCGATATCGGCGCTGGTCCGGTCGAAGGGCAGGTCGAACAGACCCAACAGTTCGCGGCGGCGCGGCGATCCTGAAGCAAGCAAGATGTGTTTGGTGTCGGTCACAATGATTCCTGAACGTCCTGAGTATTTCCATTTATGGGTTATTGGTTGTTAGCTGGCATTCGTATGTGATATACACGTTACGGTAAATGGCACCAAAAACCAATAACCAATCACTAAAAACCAACAACCAACCACTTTTAAAACGACCGTTTGCGATTCTGAAACATCAGCCCGAATCCGCGCCGCGTCACGATGTAGTCATGTTCGGGATCGGCGTCGATCAGCCGTTTGCGGAGACGGCTCACCAGCGCGTCCAGCGTTTGATCGCTGACCTCTTCATCCGGTCCCCACACGTATTCACACACCTCGTCACGGGTGACGATCCGGCCCGCGTTGTCCACCAGCAGGTTGATCAACATAAACTGGTGCGGGCTGAGCGGTGGATCAAGCGGAGTCCCGGCGATGGTTACGCGGGCAATATCGGGATCGATTTCCAGGCCCGGAATCGACATCGTGACCGGGTCGATCTGGGCGGTTGTCACCGGGTCATCAAAAATTACGATGCAGGTATGCGCGAACCGGATTTCGTCGCCCGCCCGCAACCGGTACTGTTCGCCGGATTCCAGGCGGCGACCATTAACAAATGTGCCGTTGGTGCTGCCCATATCCTCGATCAAAATGTTCAGGTGATCGATATCGCACTGCGCGTGCAGCCGGGACATGCCGGTATCATCCAGCACGAGATCGCATTCCCGCGCCCGCCCGATGGTGAACGGAAACGCGCTCAGTTCGATGGCTTTCCCGGCGTGCTCCCCATTTTGGACCAAAAAACGTTGTATTGATGGCATAATGATCTATCCTGCGTGTTGATGCCGTTGGTGCTTATTATTGGTTGTTTTCATTATTCAGCAGGGCGAACGGCGCGAGGTTGACGCTCCCCCCACGTTCCGGTCACGGATCGGTGACGGTTTCCCGCCGCTGCTATGACTCGCTGTCGCCCCGGTCCTGGCTTTGGTCTTCCTCGTCATCGTCGAGATTCAAACTACTGCCGAAATCATTCCCGCTGTCCAACCCGATCCGCTGCTCGAAGCCGCGCAGCGCGGCCTGGAGCTGCTGCTGGCGGAGACTGGTCGTTACGTCTCCGCGTGTGCGTTCCAACACGCCGCGCAGCGAATCCAACCGGCGGCGCAGCCCGCCCGTAACCGAATCGTGGAAATCAAACCCCATCAGGATTCCGTAAATGGTATCCATCTGGACGAGCAGCCGTTCCGCTTCGTCGGAATGTCCCCGGCGGATAATGTCGAGAATCTGGCGGCGGAGTTCGCTGGCGGCTTCCGCCAGCCCGTTAAGATACGCGGCGGGTTCCACGTCCAGCGAATCGAGCGTCGGCAGCGCTTCCTCGCGCACCAGCGCATAGGTGGCGTGCGCTTCGACGTATTCCTTGAGCGCGTCCTGGGTATAGCCGCTGTGGTACAGGTCGGGATAATCGGCAACATCGGCGCGCAGCTTGTCGGTCGCTTGCCGCGCCTGTTCCAGCCGTTCGTGGGCGGTATCCCATTCGTGGCGGTGAATGGCGCGGATCGCGTTAGCGCAGTGCCGGATCACGGTCCGAGATTGGTTGATAGCCGCATCACGGGCGGCGGTTTTGGCTTCGAATACGGCGCGGATCTGTTCGGTGATCGGTTCGAGCGCGTCTAGGTTACTCATTCGAGCCATCCTCACTGGGTTCAGGGAAGTTAGCAGTATCAGGCGAGTCGCCGCCCTCGTCGGACCGGATGGTGCTGAACAACTGGTCGGCCAACGTTGGCGGGCGGGCGGGCAGTTTGATCTCGCCGTGCTGGTTCTCGTAACGCTCTATATTTTCTTTCAGCGCATTGAGCAGCATCTTGGCGTTGGCCGGAGTCAGCACGATCCGCGTCTGGACGCGCGCCTTCGGAACATTGGGCAAAATCTGCGCGAAATCGAGAAAAATTTCCCAGGGGGAATGGGTGATCATGGCAAAATTGGAATAGGTCGCCGCAAGCGTGGCAGGCATTTCGATCTGGATGCGGCGCGGCTTGGGCGGTGGGGGGGACGTGGGATCGACCATAACAAGATATCTCCTTACGGATTGGTTTCAGGCATTACAAGAAACAGCCGCGAGGCGTCCTCAGACCGGCTGTTGTCTCATTGATATTCTACTATAACCTATCCGGCGGCAGGTTAGAAGGGCAGTTCCTCATCCTCGGTTGGCGGGCCGCCGCCCGGTACGTCCACACGATCACCCCGCTGTCCCAGGAATTGCACGTCCTGCGCGGTCAGTTCCAATGAGGCGCGCGGCTGGCCGTCCTGCCCGATATAGGCGCTGGCGTTGACTCGGCCCGTGACCATGATTTGCATTCCCTTATGGACATACTGCTTGCAGGTTTCCGCCAACCCACGCCACGCGCTGACCTTAAACCAGACCGTTTCCTCGCGCTGTTCGTTGGTGGCGCGGTTGGTCCAGCGTCGGGATACCGCAACGCTGAAATCACATACTGCGTCGCCGCTTGGCAGGTATCTCAGCTCCGGGTCCCGGCCCACGTTGCCAATGATGATCGTATATTGATAACCGGCCATGTGTTTCGCTCCTTGCGCTCGCGTCTATTCACTATCTCTGAATATACGCGATGCCTGTGTATAGTGCCATTCTGTAACGCTGATTATAGCACAACCAGAACATCCGTACCATTTTATTTAAATTACTCGCGCCGTGATTCAAGCTGTTCGGCCAGCAAACGCTGCACGATCTGGGCATCGGCCTTACCACGCATGGCGCGCATGACCATTCCCATCAGGAATTTAACGACTTTTTCCTCGCCTGCCAGGAAACGCTCAATAGCGTCGGGATTTTCGTCCAGGACCGCCGCCACCGCGTCAGCCAATACGCCCTCGTCGCTGACCTGCGCGAGTCCCTGCGCCTCAACCAGTGCCGCCGGATCGCCGCCTTCGGCGTAGATCGTTTCCAACAGCTTTTTGGCGACGCCGTGATTGATGGTGCCCTTCTGGACCAGCGTTACGAGATCGGCCAGCGCCTGCGGCGTGAGCCGGATCGCGCCGATCTCGGTCCGGTCGCGGCCTTCCAGGTTCATCTGGCGGAACACGTCGCCGGTCAGGTAATTGGCAACCTGCTTGGGATCGCCCCCGGCGGACAGCGCCGCGTCGTAATAATCCGCTACGGCCTGTTCCGCCACCAGGACCGACGCATCGTAACGGCTCAGTCCGTATTCGCTCATGAAGCGGTCGCGTTTGGTATCAGGCAGTTCGGGCAGCGTGGCGCGGACCTGTTCCACCCACTCGCGGCTGATTTCCAGGACGGGCAAATCCGGTTCCGGGAAATAGCGGTAATCTTCGGCGCTTTCCTTGACGCGCTGCAAAACCGTAACCTGCCGCGCCTCGTCCCAGCCCATTGTAGCCTGCCGGACCTCGCCGCCCGATTCCCACAGGTCGATCTGGCGCTGGATTTCGTAGGCGGACGCGCGCGCCAGACTGCGGATACTGTTCAGGTTCTTGACCTCGGTGCGCGTGCGGAATTCGTCCGAACCGACCGGGCGCACGCTGATATTCGGTTCCATGCGCAGCACGCCCTTGCTCATATCGCCGCTGTTCACGCCCAGATATTGCAAAATGGCGCGCAGTTTGCGGGCGTAGGCTTCGGCTTCCTCCGCGCTGCGAATATCGGCTTCCGACACGATCTCCAGCAGCGGCACGCCCGCGCGATTGAGGTCTACCAGGCTGTGATCGTTGACGTGGGTGAGCTTGCCGGTATCTTCTTCCAGGTGCGCGCGCCGGATGCCGATCCGCTTGGTGGAGCCGTCGGGCAGATCGATTTCCATCCAGCCGTTGATCGCCAGCGGATAATCATACTGGCTGACCTGGTAGCCTTTGGGCAGGTCGGGATAAAAATAGCTCTTGCGCGCAAAGCGGTTCAGGTCGGGAATCTCGCAGTTGAGCGCCAGTCCGACCCGTATGCCGAACTCAATCGCCTGCTGGTTGATCACGGGCAATACACCCGGCATTCCCAGGCACACCGGGCAAACGGTGGTATTCGGTTCCGCCGAGGTGCTGTCCACCACTTCGCACGCGCAGAACATTTTAGAGGCGGTTTCCAGTTCGGCATGGACTTCCAGCCCGATCACGCCTTCATATTCGGTCATGGCTATTTTCTCCCGCCAGCATCACGAGTGATCAGTTATTGGTGGTTGGTTTTGGGTGATTAGTTTGGAAGGTTGGATTTTCAACCAACAACCAAACAGCCCAGCAGCGCCAAGCATAGCGCACCCGTTCGCCCATCGCCAGCGATTTTGGGTTATGAGTCGTGCGTTTTGAGTGTTTAGTACAAATCAGCCGATCCTACGTACTCCCAACTCATCACCCATGCCCCATAACTCTCAACCAAAAAAACGCTTTACGCCGCGCGCCCGATGCACTACAATCGAATCTGGACAAGCGACGTACTGAGGGAAAACGTATGACCGTTCGTGAAATTATCACCCCACCTAACCCAATCCTGCGCGAAAAAGCGCAGCCCGTCACTAACTTTGACGATCCCAAGTTCCAAACCCTGCTGGATGACATGGTGGAAACCATGCTTGACGCGCCGGGTGTTGGTCTGGCCGCGCCGCAGGTGGCCGTCAGCCAGCGCGTGATCGTGGTGAAGCTGTCCGACGACGAGGAATCCAAAAAGGAATATGGCAGCGATGCGGGCGTGCTGCATATCGTCATCAACCCGGAGATCACCCGCACCTCCCGCGAGAAAGTGGACGGGATGGAAGCCTGCCTGTCGATTCCCGGCTTCTACGGGAATGTGCAACGTCACACCGCCGTGATCGTGCAGGGTCAGGATCGCAGCGGGGAACCGGTTCGCATCAAGGCGCGGAACTGGCTGGCGCGTGTCTTCCAACACGAGATCGATCACCTGGACGGCATCCTGTTCATCGACCGCGCCACCGAAATCTGGAAGCAGGTTGAACCGGACGAAGTGGATGACGAAACCGGCAGCGAGTCCCGCAGCGAGTAGCCGGATTGCCCCGCCTCATTGCAACAAAAAGATTCACCGCCGAGAACGCAGAGGTCGCGGAGACAAAAGAAGTTAAGAGGAAAAATGAGAAAAACTCTTTGTTCTTTTCTCTCCACTGCGCTCTTCGCGTCCTCGGCGGTAAAAATTTGATTTGCATGAGTCAGCTCTGCCCCCCTGTCAGGCAAGCGCCAGGAAACCGGAGTGGGAATCACCCCAGGGGCCGGATATAATGAGGCGGCGTTTGAGTACAAACATGGCTGAAGGCGAACGGCTGACCGGTTCTATTTTAAGGTTGGAAAATCATGACTCACGTATTGATCACGGGCGGCGCAGGCTTTATCGGCAGCCACCTGGCGGAAAAACTCCTGGCGCAAGGCGATCAGGTTACGATTGTGGACAATCTCTCAACCGGGCGGTTTGAAAATATCGCGCATCTCACGGAGCACCCCCATTTTCGCTTTGCCATCGAGGATATCCGGCACGCGGCGGTAATGGACCGGCTGGTCAGCGAATGTGATGTGGTATACCATCTCGCGGCAGCGGTAGGCGTATTCGCCATCGTCAACAGCCCGATTGATACCCTGGAAGTCAATGTTGGTGGAACCGAGGTCGTGTTAAAGACCGCGCGCCGCTATCGGAAAAAAGTCTTAATCGCCTCGACCTCCGAAGTGTACGGGAAAGGCGTCCGGGTGCCGTTCCGCGAGGACGACGACCGCATCCTGGGACCGACGACCAAAAGCCGCTGGTCGTATGCCGCCTCGAAAGAACTGGACGAATTTTTAGGACTGGCATATCACAAAGCGGTTAATCTGCCGGTGGTAATTTTCCGGTTGTTCAACACGGTCGGCCCGCGCCAGGTGGGAAATTACGGGATGGTACTGCCGCGCTTCGTGCAGTGGGCGCTGGCCGGAGAACCGATCCAGATATACGGGGACGGCCAGCAGTCGCGGTGTTTTGCCAATGTATATGACGTGGTAGACGCTATCGCGCGGTTGGGCAGCAGCAAAACCGCCATCGGACAGGTCTTTAACATCGGCAACAATGAAGAAGTGACCATCAGCGAACTGGCCCACCGGGTCAAGGAACGTATTCAAAGTCCGTCGGATGTGGTGTCAGTCCCGTATGAGAAAGCCTACGAAGTGGGATTCGAGGATATGCGCCGCCGCGTACCGGACATCGCCAAGATCAAGGCCGCTGTGGGGTGGCAGCCAACGACGCCGCTCGATGAAACGATTGACCAGATTATCGCCTATTACACGCCAGCGGATTAAGTCTGTCCCCGCGCAAAGATACGCATACTGTCCTCTTCGTCGCGGACAAGAATCATAGAATCGTAGCGCAGCACCACCGCCGTCATCCACAGATCACCAATCGCTCCGGCAGCATTCAGGGTGACGGCCAGCGCAATCCAATGGCCGAGGTCGGCGGGCAAAAACAATATGAATATTGTCCCTGCTGCCGAGATGCAGACCAGCGGCGCGAGCGCAATACGGATGAATTCGCCCCGCCGGAAATAAGCCCCGTCCGATGTGGCGAACAATACCAGCAGTTTCACGCCATAACGCGGACGGTGCCCGCACTGCTGAATTGCCAGACCGTGTATGAGTTCATGTAGTGGCAGCACCAGCAAGGCGAGGATTAGCCCTAACCAGGACGGCAGCGTGAATGGCAGTTCTCCGATTACCAGCGGCGCTCCTAATTCCTCATGATAAACCTGCCCTAGCCCAAATATCAACATGGCGCTGATGACTAACGGAATCAGCGACATGAGGTTCAGCCATACCAGCATCCCGCGTTGGTTCACGCTCAGGTAACGTACTTCGCGGTAGCCATCCGGCAGCGCGGTAATCGGTTGGGTGGACGGATCGAGCATGGCATATCCCCCTGTGAGGTTGGATAGTGAATCATATCAGATTGTGGAGCCGTGCGGCAAACAGCGCCCCTACGAAATGTGGTCCCATTGAATTCGCCAACAACATCGAGTTGTTAGGAAAAACGGCCTCACCCCCTAAATCCCCCTC
>JAFGTJ010000066.1 GCA_016934195.1 Anaerolineae bacterium
ATGAACAATGCGGAACTAACCTGGGTATTTGTGGCGCTGGCTTTTGCCCTGACGCTGTTGGGCCGGTATATCGTGCGGCGGTTCCGGGTACGGTTTCGCCCGCTGGCGGCCTATGCGCTGCTGCCGGAACTGGCCGCCGATGCCGTCGAGAGCAGCAACCGCATTCACCTCTCGATGGGCAGCAGCGCGCTCGGCAGCGCCAGCACGATCACGGCGCTGGTATCCGCCGAGGTGTTTTACCGGCTGTCGGAACGGCTGGCGATCAGCCGCCAGTCGCCCGTGATCACACTCAGCGACCCGATGACGCTGCCGCTGGCCCAGGATACGCTGCGCCGGGCCTACGAATTCCGGCAGAATATGGCCCATTACCGCACGTCGGCGGCGACGTGGTATCCCTACGGATCGCGCTCGTTATCGTTCGCGGCGGGGATTGCCAGTCTCGCGGCGGATTACGACGTGGACAGCAGTGTGGTATTGGGACGCTTCGGCACCGAACTGGCGTTTGTTGGCGAAGGCGCGTTCCGCCGCGATCAAAGCCTGATCGCCCACAGTGATCTGGTCGAAGGGCAGGCGGTCGCCTATGCCCTGGCGGACCGGGCGCTGGTGGGCGAAGAACTCTACGTCGGCCCGGCGTATATGGACGGTAACGCATTGGAACGCGGCAGCGTGATCGCGCTGGACGTGCTGCGCTGGCTGGTGATCGTGGGTATTTTGCTGGTTGCGCTCCAGTCGATTTAAAAAGCAGTGATTGGTAATTGGTGGTTGGTTTTTAGATATGGGTTGTGAGTATGGGGCGAGGCGGGCCGGACCTGCCCTGAGAAATGGGTGAGGAGCGGGTCCGCCGGACGTAAGACCAATGACCCAGGACTCAAAACCCATCACCCATAACCAACAACTAATAACCAATCACCAATCACTAAAAACTACTAACTAACAAGCGAGGGAACGGGCGTGAGACGCCATCGATTGATTAACTTTCTGGCGACGATCATCGTGATTAGCACGGGTATCGTGACGTTGATCGGTCTGGTCAGTCCCCAGGGATCAACCACCGCCAATATGACCGAATTCCTGATCCAGCTCGTGTCGGTAGTCGCGGCAGTGGCGGTGCTGGTCGGCGTGCTGAATCTGGTCAGCGTCCACCTGGACCGTTTCGTGCGGGTGGAGCACGGCTGGCCGTACAGCATTGTGGTCCTGCTCACCACCCTGGTCGTGATCGCGCTGCGCATCCTGGACCGGGCCGACATTTGGCCGGACGACCTGGAAGGCGAACAGGTCAGCGTGCGCGCGTTTGAGAGCGTGGTCGTCAGCCTGGAATCGGCGCTGGCCGCGTTGGTGCTGTTTTTCCTGGTCTACGCGGCCTACCGCCTGATGCGCCGCCGCGTGACGGGCTGGCATGTGGTGTTTAGCGCTGCCGTGCTGATCGCGCTGGTGGGCTGGATTCCGTCGGACAGCATGGCGGCGCTCACCGATCTGCGCGAATGGCTGATTCGCGTTCCGGCCAGCGCGGGCGCACGCGGAATTTTGATCGGGGTTGGGCTGGCAACGGTGACGGTCGGCGTTCGTGTCCTGATGGGCCAGGATCGCTCGTTCCGCAGTTGAAGGTAGGACGATAGATTATGTCGGACGATCTGAGCAACCTGTTTGATGACGACAGCCTGCTGCCCGATTGGTTGCAGGATAATAGCGCCTCGGACGCAGACGACGCGGGCGATTCCGGTGATTCGACGGACGCGCCGCCCTGGGAACAGATGTTTGGCGAAGCGCCCGCCGCGCCGGATGTTCCCGATTCCGGCGGTGCGCGGGATGACGTTGCGCCCCCCTGGGAACAAGCGCCCGGTCCACCGGGCGCGCCCGCCGCACCTGCTGAACCGGATGCGTTCGGCGCTGCGCCGCCCTGGGCACAGTCTCCCGCCGACGCGGGGACACCTGCCGCCGCCGCCGCTGGTAAGGATATCTTTTCCGGCGAGATGACCTGGGGTACCGGATCACCCGGCACGCCCAGCGCGCCCGCCGGGGAAATTCCACGCGGGCTGACGGGGGAACTCCCCTGGATGGGCGATATGCCGCCGCGCGACAGAGGCGCGGTCGGGATGCCGTCCGAATTGGCCGACCTGGGCGATTTCGATTTTGGCGATTCCAGCGCGGGGGCCGATCCTGGCGCATCGGGTGTGAGTGATGATGCGTGGTTAGCCGCCGATTTGCCGGATTTCGGCGCGGCGGATACGGGGGCGGCGGACGACTTTGATGCTTTTGATGCGGCGGCTGATGATGACGACGACGCCTGGCTGCGCGCCGATCTGTCACAGCCGGAACCGGCGGCCCCCGAAATTCCCGCCGCGCCGCCCGACCAGCCGTCGATGGCCGAATTAGCCGGGCTGCGCGACGAGCAGTTCACGTTTGACAGCCTGCTGGACGAGTTCGACATAGATGAGGTTCCCGAACCGCCCGCCCCGGCGAAATTGCCATCCTTACGGGACCGGCTGCTGGCCGATATGCCGGAGCCGGACGACTTCGACGACTTCGCGGAACAGGACGATTTTGCTGGCGAGGCCGGGGCCGACGATCTGGACTGGTTGGCGGCGGACGATGCGTTTGACGGTGCATTCGGCGGCGCGTTGGATGAGCCGGAAGCTCCCGCCGAACCGGAATTCCCGCGCGCATCCAGCCCGATTCGCCGCCTGGAGCCGCTCGCGCCTCCCTCCGAGCCGGACTCCGGTCTGGACGATTTCGATTTTGACGATCTGCCCTCGCTGGACGATCTCGTGCCGGATGAAACGTTGGATGAGTACGGGTTCGATACGAGCAGCGTGCCCCAGATCGATGACCAGACGTTGGATGCAATGCTGGCGACTCTGCCGGATACCAAACCGGGCGATGCGCCGGGCGGTATGACCGATTGGCTGGACGGCACGTTGGATGAATCAGGCGCGGCGGAACCGGAACCCCCGCCCGAACCCACACGGTCCGGCGGCGTGATCCGGCGGTTGGGCGGCGCGCCTCCGCCCGCGCCCGAACCGGAACCGGAGCCGTCCGGCGATGATCTGCTGCCGGGCTGGTTGAGTCAGGCGGACGAGTTCGGGGACACGGGCGCAGACGATCTGACCTACGAAGAATGGGAACGACGCCAGATCGAGCAGGAAATCGAAGCGTCCAAAACCGCCGAAGATCGCCTGCTGGAAAACGTGCCGGAGTGGTTCGCCGACGGCGCAGACGCGGCAAAGGCCCCGCTCCCGGCGGAATTTGCCGGACCGGAGCCGCCCG
>JAFGTJ010000409.1 GCA_016934195.1 Anaerolineae bacterium
CTCTAGCTCTGCTGGAGAGGGGGATTTAGGGGGTGAGGCCGTTTTCACCCACACATCCCAAGTCAGCAACAGGTCATTCGTGGACCCTTTAGAGAACCTGCTAAAGCGTACCTGTATAGCTTATGGTACTCTATAGGCCCTCAATCGGTTAAACGCATTAGGTGTTAGCCAGAGACTCTGCTGGTGGAGGTATGAATCTATGGAAATCGTTTTGGGCATTGTTGGTATTTTGTTGGCAGGTTTTCTGGTGGTGATGGTATTTGAGTATCGTGTGCGCCAACCGGATGTGATTGTGCTATATGAGTCGACGGATGGTCGGATTGGCCTGCGCACCGGGCCATTGTATCCCCGTCATTTTAGCTTGCCTCTGAAACGCACAACCTGTCCGCTCCAATTGACAGTGGAGGCCGCCGCTGTCGGGAATTTGCTGGTACGCATTAAGCTGATTGGTTCCGCCGCGCCCTCAGTGGACCATATCCAATCGCTGATCAGGGTTGGGGGATGGGATAGTGAGGCCGTGATACGGGCCGTCGATCAGGTCAGGATTCTGTTGCAAGGGCTGATCAAGGAATATACCGAGCGCTCCGAAATCCACGCGATTTCCTCGCCTGCTATCCTGAATCACTTGAATGGGCAGTTGGGTCTTGTTGAGGAAAAATTCGGTATTGATTTGATTGCGCTGGCCGTTGAGTCGCTGGAACCGACTGACCCGGAAGTTGCCAATGCGCTGAGCCAGCAGGAAGCGGCCCGTCTGCTCGAACAAACCGAGCGGCTGAGTCATCAGGCGCGTATCGTCGCCGCCAAAGCCAAGTATCAGGCCGATGAAGAAATTGCAGTCATGGAACATGTGCTCGAAATGAAGCGTTCTGAATTGAGGAAAACCCAGTTCGAGACTGACGCGGAGTTGGCGCGCCAGCGCATTGAAGATGAATTGGCCCGCAGCCGCCTGCGCCTTGCGTTTGAAAAAGAAGAGTTGGACGTGCTTCGCAAAAGCCCAGAACTGCTCATGCTGACCCCGCAGGCCGCCCAACTCGCCGAGGCCAGCCAAAGCCTGAAGAATGCCCGGACGGTCATCTCCCTGACGCCGCAGGAACTTGCCAATGGTCCGGCGCTATTCACCTTGTTTCGCAATTTGCTTGAGAAAGAACTCGAAACCCAACCCAACCCTGACACACAGGATAACGCCTGATTGCCGGTGGTGATAACCGTATTCGGCCAGTATGTGATGAACACGATTCGAGCGAGCGCCAACCATGCCTGATCCAATGCCCCTGTTTCGCCTGAAAGCGATGCGGGCGGCGCGCGTTTCTGAAGTCAGCGAAACCACCGCCGCCGCCCCGGTCCCGGACGAAGATCGCATTAACTTTCATATCGGGAATCCGCTGCAAGATGCCCGCCTCTCGTCGGCCTTCCTGCGTATCGCGCTGGGCCTGGATATTCGCCAGGACGAGTTGGACGACGCCGAACCCGAAACGATTCTAGACTATTTGGGTTGGGAAGAAGCCGACCGGCCCAAACTTGAGTTTTTGATCCGCACCATTCGCAAGAGCGCGCCTTACATGCCGCGTGGCGGATATTCGTCCAAAAAACCCCATGCGCTGATCCACAAGTTTTACTCGTGGCTGGAACACCAGCAGGAAGCGCTGCACTACGACAACGGCGAACGCTCTGGCAGGCGCGAGATCATCCTGGCTTCCGGGGGGATGCAAGAGACGCTGCGGGTTGTTTTGTTCACGCTGTCCGGGCGGTTAGAACATCTCCCCGCCCGCATCTTGTGTTACGACTATGACCTGATGCCATCCCTGCGCGCGATTCCCAATTTACTGTTCGAGGACCTGCCAACCAATGAACAGCCAGCCTACGACCGGATTGAAGAAGCGCTGTCCGGACACCCGCAGACCCCCACCTTTCTAATCCTCGGCAGTGTGCCGGATGAAGTGATGCGCCGCAAACTGCGCAGACTGAGCGTGGATCGACCATTGTTCTTCATCGAAGTGAACAATGCGCCCAATCACCTGTCGCTCGCGCGCGAAGCGCGACTTGTCCAGATCGTCATCCGGTTATTAACGCCGGTCATTTTTGCGCCACAGTTACCGGCGCTTTCGACGGTGTTTATCGCTGGGAACGCGGAATTTTTGCGCGCCATTGAAAGTGTTCATTTCAACTTAAAGGGTACGCCGTCGGCCTCGGAGGTTGAGTTCCTGACATTTCTGCTCGACCAGCAGTTGGTCAAATCTCCGGCGGCCTCTCCGTCGGCGCTCCCGCATGTCAGGCCGTCATTGGAAGGACTGGTGTTCGGCGGCGCAACCTTAACCGCGCTGCCCCACCTGGCCGAACGGGCCGGACACCATCTGGGCGACCTGTTGAGTGATCATGCCCAGATGTTGGACCATTCATTGAAGTCGTTGGAAAAAAAGACGACCTTATTTACCCGGCGTATTCAAAACGCATGGAAGACCCGCCTTTTTGATGAGTTTGTTGGCGTTGAAGTGCCGGAACTGATAGATCGCCTGATCGCGGCCATCGATCAGCCGGAAATGCTCCGGGCGCTTGAACGCAGCTTTCTGAGCGCATTTGTAAAACACCAGCCGCAGTACCAACCGGAATCGTGCATGGTGGTGAGTGGTTCGTCCCGCACGGCGCTGGGCATTCTGGGGTTTCATTGCGGGATCACCGAAGTCGTGATCCCTGATCTGAGCTGGTCCTATGAGCAGTGTTTCCCGCAAATCCATGTCGTGCCGCTAACTGGGTCGCTGGAACTTGACGCCGGGGCCATGATCGAAAAAGTGGAGGAGCTTTGTCGTCGTGATCCGTCATGGCGCGGGCGGGGCGCGATGGTCATCAACAACCCCCACAATGCCACCGGGCGCATTTTCGCTGAGGAAGCGGTCCAAAAACTGATTGTCTACTGCCTGGAACACGACATTTACTTCATTGACGATCTGGCCTACCAGAATATGGCCCCGGTGAATGATCTGCCTGTGATCAAAACCCTGCGCCAGCTCACGTCGGAGTTGGTATGGCTCGGAGTCGTTGACGAACACGATGCCGGTCGGATCATCACCGTCCATACCATCTCAAAAACCGATTGCTCGGCAGGGTCCCGGCTCGCAGTGGTGGAAATTCGTGACCGGCAGTTGCGGCAGCGCTTCGAGGCGATCAATACGCAGATTCAGCCCAATATCGCGGCCATTCTGATCAGTTACCTGTTCTACCGCCAATCCGTGCAGGCGGTGCGTACCTACTGGCATCTCCGCAACGCGATTTTTGAGGAACGGTCGCGCGCTTTGCTGGCCGCTGTGGAGAATCTCCCGCCGGAACGCAACCCATTTGGGGTGGCGATCATTCCGCCAGTGGGCAGCATGTACCCCTTATTGCATGTTGAAACCCTGCCGCATGGCGTATCGCTGGATTGGTTGTCATCGTCTCTGGCGCGGCGCGGGATCGGAATGCTGCCCCTGGCTACCTTCGCGCGCACGGAAAAAGGCTTTGAAACCGGGCGGACCACCTTCCGGCTGACATTGGGCGGGGCGGACAATGCCGAAACGATTCTGGCAAAAACACGCCGCCTGTTGATCGATTTTAACCGCCTGATCGCCAACGAAGACGCGCGTTATAACCGTAAGCGGCTGGTCTTTCATACGTCGAAGAGTACGAACGACCGCACGCCAGAACTCACGCGGTTGATGGATGCCATTGCCGAAAGCATCTTGCAGCGGTGTGTTACCAGCAGCGCCTGCCGCCGCCTGATGACGTCGATGCCGCTGGGCGATAACGAAAGCGTCCAACGCTCGTTTTTCACGAGTTACGCGCTGGAACGGCTGGCAACATTCCGCACCCGCCTGCTCGACCGGGCGTTTATTAACGATGAACTGGCGCATCAGGCCCTGAGCAGCAGCGGCGGGCGGCTGGCTGAAAAATTGCAGCGGGAATTTATGAAAGATTCGCTGCCCCGCCGCCAGGAGCTTTTCAAATTGCGGTCCTATGACCGGACGGTGCATCCGACCCAGATGTATTCCCTTCAGGTCGAACTGGCGTTTGATGCGATCCTGACCGCGTTAATCGCCGGACAGCCGGTTGCGCCCGCGCTCATCGAACGAGCCGCGCAGGAACTGCTAAAAGAGTATTTAGGGCTGAATGTCAGCATCTCATCCCAACAGGAAGCCAGCGAAATCCTGCTGGACCTCGACGCCTTGACCGCGAGCGAGCAGATTACCGCCCTGTTTACGGACATAACGCTGACGCCTTTTCTGTCGTTCTGGAGCGATTGGGATGGCAGCAATCGCCCTTCGGGGCAGGGTCACTATCTGGTCGCTTCGGTGGTGATGGAAAACGTGCGGCGCATGGCGCGCATTCTACGCACTTTGCGGCAGGTTGATCCGGGTGTGACCGTGAACCCGGATTTGCTGTCAGAACTGGACCGGCTTGACCAGCGGAATCAGCGTTTTACCCGGCTCCTGAGCGATATTACCCAACTGACTCACCAACTGGAACAGCGCTATCGAGGCATCCTGCCGTTTTCCCTGGATACCACGCCCCGGCAGCGGGTGGCTACGCGCTGGCATTTGCGCCGCGATCCGGCCAAAGTGCTGTGGCAGCACAACGACCGCTACGAAAAGAGAATGTTTGAGCTGCGGCAGGAACGGCGGCAGACGCTCGAATATTATTTTTCGCTGAATAAGCAACTGCGCAAGCAGTTGTATGAGTTAATCCCGGCCATCCAGACAAACCGGACCGCGCCCCCGCTGCTGCGGGAGGTTGTGGGGTATCAGGATATTCTCCAACGGGTTGTGATCACGCCGCGCATCCAGGAATCCATGATCACGGCGCGCGATCCGTTTGCGGTGGATACCACCGTCTACAACGCGCATGAAATCAACACCATCGCCGGGAAATATGGCAATCCGGGGATGGTCCTGGCGATGCAGATCAGCCTGTCAACCCAGCCGGAAACGCTTATCTCACTTGATCGCAAGATGCGAACCCAACTGGAACAGGCGCGGCGCGATTATCCTTCCTCTGATCTGCCGTCAATCTGGCTGATCCCGCTGTTTGAAAATAGCGATGCGGTCGGCAATATCAGTTCGTACCTGGATCAAATGTGGAACTATGCGACCCAAAGCCGCCACATCACGCAATCGACGCAGGACCGCTTTACCGAAATCATCACCGAGGTGTTTATCGCCGGTTCGGACCTGAGCCAGCAGGTGAGTCAGGCCAAAAGCGCGTACCTGTACCAGCAGGCCCAATATACGGTTCAATCGTGGCTGGTGGAACACGACACCTCCGAGCCGGTGCGTGTCAAATTGGGCAGCGGTGAGCCGATGCAGCGCCAGGGGGGGTATTATTCGCGGGTGGCGGGTGTTCACGCTTTCCTGAACTCCACCGCAAACAAACAGCGTTTTTCCGACCACCTGATGGCGGCGGCGCGAAAAAGTACGGCTTATGCGGTCACGCCGCTCCAGGGCGTTTTCCTCGGCGGAGAGTTGCGTACATTTCAGAGCAATCTGTCGGAACAACTGCGTTTCCTGCCAGCGCGTGATTATGCCAGCCTGTTATATCATGTGCGCGAAGCGCAAGACATTCACCGCGAGGATTTGATCCGTGCCGTCGAAACTGCCGGTGAGAGTCGCCTGATCGCGCCCAGCCGCAGCTTGCAGGAACTTGAACGGTTAACGATTGGGACCAAAGAGGCGCTTTACGAGCAGTTTTTGGAAGAATTGACCGACAGTTTCCGGCATATCCTCTACGGCGAAGAAGAAGATGTATTCGGTATCCACATCATTTCCTATTTCATCGGCAGATCAATGCCGCAACTGCGTGACCGTCCCACCAGCCGCCGCACCGGGGGAACGGGCGCGCAGCGCGGCCAGCGTATTCTGGCTAATATCGCTGAAATTATTCCGTTGGCGAAACAAGGGAGCCTGCTGCGGGCCATCTCGCATAACCAGGCGCAAACCGCGGTGTTAGGGGTCAACCAGCTTACTACCGGCCTGTTCCGCGCGCTGGAACGCCTCGCGCAAAAAACATTTGTGGAAGCCGAGCAAGAGCGGATGATTGCCGAACGCCTGTTACCGCATTTGCCGATGTACGAGATTCTGAGCACCCTGCGCATTTATCAGGATTGTGAAGGGAAATTTTTAAGGACTATCGAAACGGCATTTCCGGCAGGCAACTCGGCATTTGTCGCCCTGCGTGAAGATCATGATGCCTTGCAGCGCTATTTGCCCCTTTTCCAGCAGGAACTGCTGCGCCGTCATGGGGTGAATGTGAATGAGTTTTTCTCCAATGGGGCCTTTATTCCCGAACTTCTCCCGACGCTCCGCCCTGATCTGGCCGTTCTGTTGCAGGAGAATTTGTTCAATACCGATATGGGACGCCTGCTCGACCACGTTTCAGGGAAAATAGCGGACGATTGGTTGGCCGAGGTCAACCGGTTGCTTCAGGTTCCCCGGCAGATTCACTATTGGCGAACCATCATTTGGAATCTGCTTGGCGAATCAATCTATGACCGGGTGCAAAGTTTCGCGGAACTCGCCACGACTCTCTATGCGTTTGCTTCCCCACACATGTTCAACGCACCGCCGTCGCCCCGGCGCGAGGCCAAACTGTCCCCGGTTCTGGCCGGTTTCTTCCGCACCGCGCGTGCCGATGACGAGATGCGCAATTTTTTGCTCGGTGCCATCGAGTATCTGGGTTCATTCACCGAAGGCAATCGTGAGATGCCGGTCAGCATCATACGGGCCATGAATGGGGTCGAACGCATCGCCCATATTGAAGAAAGTGCGCTACCCCCTGAAAAACAAAATCTGTTTCGCCACTGTATTCTACAGATCGCTCGGCTGGCCGGTGAAAATGGGTAGCGGGTTGGATCGCCAGCGCGGAGGGCCGGGTGTGCCTTCGTTATGAATAGGCTTCGGCGCAGGCTTTCAGCGCACCTTCCACCGTGCCATTGAGATACTGCGATCCCGGAAACATCCATTCATCGGGATCGTAGGTTTCCGAACTGTATTTGAAAATGGCGAATTCCCAATCCTTCATCGCCCCGGTGTATTTGATGCGCCCGCGCTGCGAGGCATTGATCCCGTCGGCATACCGGTCCAGGTAAACATACAATCCCCTGTAACGGGTCACGAAAAAGCGATCCGCATCCTTCACAACGTTCTGGTTGAACTGTTCCACAATGGCCTCGACTTGCTGCCTGATGTCATCCGGTATCCGCTGCTTGCTCATTTTTTCCGTTCCTGATCATGAATCACACACATTGTATAGTAAACAGAAGCGCTTGTTTTTTCAAAATACCAGGGATGACAACCGCTCAAGGACTGTTTCGGGCGCGGGTAGGAGCGACAACCGCGTTGTTTTTTCCACGAACCGGGATACGTCAAATTGGTCCACCACCGCGCGCCGCCGCAGGTCCACCGGCAGTAACTCCTGAAACGGTCCCAAATCCAACATGCGCTCCAATCCCCGGTAATGCGATTCCACGTAACGCCGGACCAACGTATCATTCCAGGTCGGCCAGGTCAACGTCCGGGGATCGTCGCGCAGTAAAAAGCACAAACCGGGTAATCTGGTGCGCTCAACGGCGCAATGCGGCGTCAATAAGCCCAGCAGCACATGGGCATACACATCCCCCAGCCAGTGAAACCACCACCAACCATCCGGCGCGGTGATCATGGGCGTCTGGTGCGGTTCTAACCCAAAGTGGACGGGCAGCAGTTGGGCGAGATCGAACTGTAAATATTGGCGCGTGCCCTGGTAATGGACTTTATCAACCGCGCCTTCATGGGGTGCGCCGGATACCCAGATCGCTTCACCATCGACCCATTCGACGTGCAGCGCGCGCCCTTCCAATGTCAACACCGGGCGGGCCAACCACTGCGCATCCACGCGGGCGACGGTCTGGTGCGTGTGCTGGTCGCGGATTTCAACCGGGCGCGATGTGGAACTGCGAATATTGCTGTAGATGCTCAATTCGCAGTAATCGCTCGCCTGCTGGTCAAACAGATCGTTCAGGCGTTCACCGGGACGCCAATCGCCGGGACGTCCCGTGTCGAGATAATCAAGCTGCTGCAAATGTCCAACAATGGACGACAGATTTTTTTCGTCTATTAGCCCCTCAAACAGCGTGTCCAGCGTTGACAGGCGCACCACCCCGGATGGACTTTGCTTGATCAGGCTGAAAATTTGCTGGATCACGACCGATGGGCGGAAATTGCCCGCCGCAGCGACGGCGCGATCCTGTTCCAGCGCCGTTTTGAGCGCCTCGAACAGCAGGCGTTCCAGCGGGTTACGGAAAAAACAGGCGACCTGCTGCGTCGCCCGGCGACGGTTGCCGCGCCCGATGCGCTGCGCGAACGAATTGACATCCCCCGGCGGGCCGATCAGGATCACCACGTCGATGTTGCCTAC
>JAFGTJ010000410.1 GCA_016934195.1 Anaerolineae bacterium
CATTTGGCGCGCTATCCGGCGCTGTATCTACCGCCGCATCTGCTGCCGTATCCGGCAGGGTGAACTGGCTGAGGAACTCCCAGATCACTTTGCTGGCGTGAATGTCGGTGTTCACCTGGCTGGCGATCTCCGGTTCCAGGCGATCCGGCAGACCGGGCAAATTGTGCCCGCCGCCCTCGATCACGTAATACAGCACTTCGGTTCCCGGCGCGCACTCGGTAAACAGGTAGCGGTGAACGCTGGTCGTCGGCGCGGGGTCCTGGGGCGGAATGACGCTGTAATCGACCGCGTTTGGCTCACATTTATCATGAATGGCCCAGAAGATCATCGTATCCGGCACGGAATAGTGCAACACCTGATCCCGGATCACCAGACCTTCCCAGGGGATGCTGGCGTCTGCGGTGCCATGCATGATCAGAATAGGGACCGGCGGCTGATCTTCGCATACCGTAATGAAGTGCGGGAACAGCGCGGAACCGACTTCCGCGAAAGCGGCATACGTTCCTGCCGCTTCGCAGGCGAGCCGCTGCGTCATGAATCCGCCGTTGGAAAAGCCGGTAACGTACACCCGCTGGCGGTCCACGTTCACCGACAGCGCGATGTCGTCAATCACGGTATCCAGAAACGCCACGTCGTCTACCTCGCCCGTCTGGTAACCGGGGGTGCCGCGCGTATAGTTCCATTCGCGCCCGCGCTCGCCTGCCACCACCAACTGGCCCTCCGGGTACACGGCGATGAAGCCCTCTTCCGCCGCCACGCGGTTGAGATCGTACAGGTACGCCGTGCCGGTCGCGGTGCCGGGACGCCCGTGCAGCGCCAGCACCAGCGGCATCGGTTCCGCCGGATCGTAGGACGGTGGGACATACAGCATATAGCCGCGTGGATTCGGTCCGTAGGTCTGATCATCAAGAGCATGTGAAGCCAGTTGGCTGTCGTCCAGTTCACCGAAGAAAAACTCCGCGATAATGTCCGTCGCATCGACGCCGAACTGATTCAGGGTATGTTCGCCCACACGCGGCCAGACGATCCCGCCCACGCCCGGTAACAGGTGAATGCGGACCGTTGCGCCGCCGTCGCAGCCCTCGTACACATAGTCGGTGAACAGGTTGCCGACTTCCGGTTCGATCCGATCACAGTGATTGCGGTTGGCCCACCACAACGCAGCGTGATACACGTCCAGCGCGCGGACGACGACCGTGCCGTCGGCGGTTTCGGTCGTTTCGGTACGGCCCTGGACCGGGTAATTGACATCTTCCGTGCCAACCAGCATCAGGACCGACACGGACGCGCCGGGATTGTCGGGGCACAGGTCGGTGTGGTAGTCCCAGGGCTGCCCGCCATAGCTGGCGATGCCCGCGTAGCGTTCGGGCTGTTCGCAGGCCAGCCGGTGCGCCATCGTGCCGCCGTCGCCCCATCCGGCCAGGAATACCTGTGACTCGTCGATGGCATAGTCCGCCGCGAGGTGATCCACCAGCGCCGCGATAAAACCGGTATCGTCGGTGCGCGCCAGACCGGACGGCCAGCCGGTATCGCGCATTCCTTCGTCCCAGCCCAGATCGGCCACGTCGGGATAAACCACCAGCGCGCCCTGCGCTTCGGCCACATCATCGAAGCCGGTCACGATCTCCATAGCGCGGCTGGACGACGCGAACGGGTGCAGCACCACCAGCAGCGGAGCCGCCGTTTCGCCGTCATAACTCGATGGAACGTACAACGTATAGGAGCGCGTCAGTCCATCGTGATCCAGCGTTCTAAACTCGCTGCTCCCGCCGCCCTGCGCCGCCGCACCGGACACACCCCCTACCGCCGCCACTGCTAGCGCCGCTGCCAGCAGCAGGACCGGCAGTATTCCACCTATAACCGGATTTTTTCGCATTGTGTGTTGCCCTCTCACGTCTAGTGACCGGCTTTCAGCGATTGGCTTTCAGCCGTCAGCCCTCAGCAATCAGCGGCCAGCAGGTGAGGCCGCCGATTATTTATACGTGTGCGCCAGGGAATAATGCAGGAGAAAACGGCCTCACTCCCTGCCCCCTCTCCATAACGCTGCCCACCTCCGGTCGGCGCTATGAAGGAGGGATTTAGGGGTAGATAAGGGCCTGGCATCGGTCTGGGACTGTAGGGCGGGACCCATGTGTCCCGCCGTTGATGGCGCTCTGACGGTTGCCCGGAGGCATACACAGGTGCCTCCCTACAGCGTTATCTAAACCGTATTGGATTTAGGGATGCACACTACTACACACTACGGCACCGGGATCAACGTCTGCAAGAAAACGCCGTTTTCCATCACGCCTTCGACCGCCCAACCCGTGCCCCGGTCGGACACGATCTGCCACCAGGTATAACCGTCCGCAGCACGCGGCCCGTCCGCGATCCGCACCGTCACGCCGGGAGCCAGTTGGAAGGCAATCGGATTAGCCACACCGGGACCCGTCCGCACGCGCAGCAGATCACCCGCCGTGGTAAAAACGCGCGCCTGCCCGCCGATTGCCAGACCGGACGACGGCGGAGGCGCGGTTGGGAATGAGGTGGGGAACGGCGTCGGTATCATCGTCACCACCGGCTGGAACAGCGGCAGGCCCGCCCCGCCGCTGAGTGGGTTCACCCACACGATGCGCCAGTATTCGCCCGGTGCGCCGGTCCAGGCCACATACACCTGGGGAATGGCGCTGCTTACCTCAAAGCGATGGTAGCTGACCTGCGGCGCGCCCGTTGGCCCGGCATCGTTCAGAAACACGTAGCCGTCCATTGTGCCCCACAACTGCCACACGTCACGCAGATCGCCCGGTAAGCCGCCGGTGCTGCCGTCCCGGTCGATATAGAGCCACTGATTGACGCCGCCCTCGGTGTACGACTTCACCGCGACCTTACGCCCATCGTCGATAAACCGTGATCCGTACAGCACCGTGCCGTTGTGGAAAATCGGGAAGCGGTCGCCCGCCTTGTTGGAATACATCACGACGTTATGCGTGCAGCCGGGTCCCATCAATGTTCCCTGCGGCAGCGCGTCGTTGGTTTCCACCCAGATCGCCTCGCCGTTGGGAATCAGCAGATCCAGGTCATTTTTGCCATACGGCCCGATGCGGTCTACCCGGTTGGAGCCGTCCAACTGCCAGACGATACTGTCATATTCACACGCGCCCTCGGTGGCCCAGTAGACCGGGTGGAACGCGATTACGCTCGTATCGAAGGCCGAGATAAACGGCACAACGTTGTCATACGTGATCCCTGCTGCCACCACCGACGGCGTGTCCGAGGTCAATCGGTGGACGACCGTGTTGGCGCGCACGTCTATCACGGTCACTTCCCAGGCCGGGCGCGCATCACCGGACATATTCGGCCAGTGGTTGAACAGGCCAAACGCCAATAAGTTACCATCCGGTCCAAACGAGTAGCGCGCCAGCCCGCAGCCCTCGACCGGTCCCCCGGCGGGATAACCCGCGATATAGGCCCCTAACGCCAGATCGTACACCCGCACGCTGGCGTTATTGGCATCATCGATCAGGCACGCCGCCAACAGCGATCCATCCCGCGAGAATGTCACCCCGGCGGGCGGCATTGATGTTCCCGGCGGCAGCGGCAGCACCATCTCCACCGGGGCCACACCGTCCGGGAAAACGTGGACCAACCGGCCTGTGTCGTATTGGTACAACCACGCCGACCACGATCCGCCTGCCTGGACCGGCTGCGCGCCGCCCAGTTCTCCTAATCCGGCCAGCGGGACGACTGCCAGTATAATCACCACGATCCAAAATGTTATTCTGCGCATAGGGGAGTCCTTTCCTGGTAAATCCAAATCGAACATGAGAATTGGTAGGGACAATTCATGAACTGCCCCTGCCACAAGCCAACCACTACAGAAGATTGTAGTATAGTTGGCCCTTGAGTTACCGCTGTTCTCCCCAATCCTCCAATGCTTGTTGTCGTATGGAGCTTGTGCATACACCTAAATGATTTTATAATTTTTCGTGTAATGTCATTTTCGCCAGGAGACGAACCGGTGAATCAAAAACGTCTGCCCGACAACCACACCATCAACACGGTGGCCCAGATACCCGAACCAGAACGACGCGCTATCATCGAGATTGAGCGCCGCAAACTGATGCTTGCCGATAAACGCGAGAAACGACTCGCAGCCCGGCAAAGAAGCTGTTTTCTCTTGCTGTTTCTGGTGGTGATCGCCAGCGCCGCCGTCGCGTTTCTGGTGCTGCTGGTCCCTTCGGTTCGTGACTCCGTGTTTGGCAGCTCAGATGAGGATTCCCCGCCGCCCGCTGTGGTGCAAGCCGAACCGACCGCCATTCCCGGCAACGTGGCAGGACTCCAGGCGACCGCGACACCGGCTCCCGTCGTCGTGCTGCCCAGCGCCACACCGGGACAAGCGCCCGTGCAGGCTCCGACCAATACGAGTGTGTCCGCCCCGCCCGTTCAGGCTCCGACCAGCGCGGGTATTGTCGCCCAACCGACTCTGACCCCGGCCCCGGCGATATTCCCTGGACGAGTGGTGATCGACGATACGTTTGTGAACGGCATCAGCGACGCGGTATGGGAATACGAGCCGAGTCAGTGGGGCAAAATCGGGACGACGTTAACCTCATTGGGAAACAACGCCTGGTTGATTACGCGCCAGTCTGATTTTGAAAACTACGTGGTCGAAGTGTGGCTCGATAATGTACAGACTTACGGGTACACGTATTTTGGCTTGAACCTGCGCGACAACGCGGGCGTTGACGTTGGAGTCCGCCTGGACCTCAATAATGAAACTCTATTCGGTGCCCTCTACACCAGTAATACGACATGGTTCAAAAACATTCAAGCCTACGCAAGGAACAGACAAATCATAACAGGCAGCGAGGTGTCTAATCTCAGAGCACCGAACATGGACCTGGATGACGGACTCTATGTGCAAATCCAGGTGCGCGGCAACCAGTTCATCATCCAGGTTGAAGGGCAAGAAGTGCTGACGATGCAGCCCTTTGATGCTTCGACCAAAGGCGCGATTGGCATTATGATCCCGGCGCAAACTCGGATACAGCGCGTGCGGATCACGTTGTTAGAATGATGCTAAC
The DNA here is from genome assembly GCA_016934195.1 of Anaerolineae bacterium. GTDB lineage: Bacteria > Chloroflexota > Anaerolineae > Aggregatilineales > Aggregatilineaceae > JAFGTJ01. Next base: position 5,064 of record JAFGTJ010000410.1, read on the forward strand.
TGGCTAAAACGGGGCGGAGTTGCTAAGCTTGCCCCATGACGACCCAACAGACAACCCAACGTTTTTCCCGCACCCTGTTCGGATTCCGGTGGCGCACGCTGGCGATACTGGTCGCGCTCGCGCTGATCGGAATCGCCGCGCTTGGCCTGGACCTGATGGTCGAAGGGCTGGTCTATAACTATTTGTGGAACGTGACCGGCGAAACCGCGCCCGGCAAGCAGTTATTGGGCTTCGGTCAGTATCTCGCCCGCTACACCCGCAACCAGCCGGAGACTCAGCCGTTCGCCCGCGTCCAGCACACCGACGTGAATCCCTTCGGCGTCAATACGTTTTTGGAGCAGGAAGTCGAACTCGCTAAGCGCGAACGGCAGATGCAGATCATCGCGGAGGCCGGGTTTGGCTGGATTCGGCAGCAGTTCCCCTGGGAAGATATCGAGATCGACGGCAAAAGCGACTTTACCGACCGCCGCAATCCCGAAACCGGCCCGATCAGCGCGTGGGACAAGTACGATCACATTGTCGATCTGGCCGACCAGTACGGAATCCGCATCCAGGCGCGGTTGAGCGCGCCGCCCCGCTGGAGTCAGCCGGAAGGCACGAC
>JAFGTJ010000411.1 GCA_016934195.1 Anaerolineae bacterium
CCCGAAATCGTGGCGGTCGTGGGGCACATCTGCTCCGGCTCCACCATTGCCGGGTCCGAAATCTACGAAGAAGCCCGCATCCCCATGATGTCCCCCAGCGCCACCAACGCGACTGTAACCGAGCGCGGCCTGGATGTCGTGAACCGCGTTGCTTTCCGTGACGATGTGCAGGGCATGGTAGACGCCAACTACATGTACAAGGTGCTCGGCATCACCAAGATCGCCATTATGCACGACAACGACTCCTACGGCCTGGGGCTGGCGGAAGTTGTGCAGGCGGAATTTGAACGCCTGGGCGGTGAAGTGGTTGCTTTTGAAGGCATCAACGTGGATGATCAGGACTTCCGCCCGGTGCTGACCGCGCTGGTTCCGGCGGAACCGGAAGCGATCTTCTTCGGTGGGTACGTGCAGCAGGCCGTGCTGCTGGTTCCGCAGAAAGCCGATGTAGGTCTGGAAGACGTGATCTTCTTCACCGATGACGGTGTGTTTGGCCCGGCCTTTATCGACGGCGCAGGTGATGCGGCTGAAGGCGTCTATGCCAGCTTTGCCGAACCGGGTCAGGGTAGCGAAGAAGCTATCGCCGCTTTCTACGAGAAGTACGACGAGATGTTCGGGGAAACCACCGGCCCGTTCCACCTGCACGCCTATGACTCGGCCAAGATGATCTTCAATGCCATCGATGCCGCCTCCGAGGTTGATGCTGATGGCAATCTGGTGATCGACCGTGAAGCGCTGATCGCGGCGCTGCGTGGCACGGCGGACTATGAAGGTCTGACCGGTATGCTGACCTGCGACGAAAAGGGTGACTGCGCCGCCGGGTCCATCGCCATCAATCTGGTGGAAGATGGTGAATGGGTTCAGGTCGAACTACCGGAAGACCTGATCGCCGAATAGTTGGGAGTTGATTTACCGGGGAAGGCGCAACGCCTTCCCCATTTGTTTCGACCAAATCAGCGCCATCATTGGTAATTGCGTGTGGCGCTGGTACAATTTACCCCTGTTTTGCAGAATATTTCGCTCCCTGGCAGCGTAGGTTGCCGGGTTTTGCCCTGGATGGAGGACACAATGGCGGAAGTCACACAAGTCCGCCGGTTGGCGCGCCTGGACCTTGACTATGACCACCTCAGCGGTCGCTATTTCGGATTTGGCGCGCTGCTCGCTCTGGTGCGTATTTTATGGGTCATTGCGCGCACATCAGGCTTACTTGGAACACCCCCTGCCGCATATTACCAAACCATTGAAGACATCTTATTGGGCGGGCTGTGGGTCTATGCGGGCCTGGGCTTGCTCGCCGTTATCCTCATCGTACTGGAACGGCAGCGCAGCGAAGAGGGGGTGGCTGTTTCCAAGCTGCTGATCAACTATGCGGGCGTGATCCTCTTCCTGGTGCTTACAATCCGGGTTGACAGCGTGGTTGAGACCGAAAAATACTCGATCACATTATGGGGGTTGCAGCTCGTCAACGGCGTTGTGCTCGGCGGAGTATACGCCCTGATCGCTCTGGGTTACACCCTGGTCTACGGTATCCTGTTCATGATCAACTTTGCCCATGGTGAAGTGTTAATTATGGGGACTTTCGGCGGGTGGTTTGCCCTGACGTATGTGACCGATCTGGGTGGCGGGACCTTTGAAGCAGGCGCGGCCAGCGTCGCAGGTTTCCTGCTCCCGCTGTTTATTGCCCTCTTATTTTTGCCCCTGGAAACGCTCAGCGAACGCCTCGGACGCAAAACCGAGACCAGTGCTGAAACCAGTTCCACCTGGCTGCTAACACTCTTTAGCGTACCGTTCCGGTTCATTGCTGGGGCGCTGGTGGGATATGCGGTGCTCCAGGCGTTGGGGGGATACGCGCCGCAGGTCTACGAAGTCGTGATCACCGTGCTGGCGCTGTTGTTCGTCGTGGCAGTGGGGATGCTCACCTCTATGCTGGTGGCTGTTGGCCTGGAACGAGTCGCCTATCGCCCACTGCGCGGTGCGCCTCGCCTGACCCCCTTGATCAGCGCGATTGGCGCGTCGTTTTTTTTACAGCAGGCCATGTTAAACATTTTTGGCCCGCTTCAACGGTTCTACCGGCGGCCAAAACTGATCGACGGCACTATTGACGTGAGAATCGGCGATTTGGGCACTATTCCTGTGACCAAAACCGGCATCGTGATCGTCATTACGTCCATTCTCCTGATGGTTTTCCTGTACCTGTTTGTCCAGCGTTCCAAAACCGGGCGGGCCATGCGCTCAGTTGCCGAAGACAAGCATACGGCAGCGTTGATGGGCGTCAATGTGGACCGGGTGATCGTCATCACGTTCGCGCTGGGAGCGCTGCTGGCCGGAGCCGCCGGTGTGATGTTGGGGCTTCATAACCTGTCGTTCCGCTACCGGGACGGTTTTATCCCCGGCCTGAAGGCATTTACCGCCGCCGTTGTGGGCGGTATTGGCAACATTCCCGGTGCGATGTTTGGCGGCTTTTTCCTGGGATTGGCGGAAGCGCTCGGTCCGACCATGTTGGGCATCCCCACCGAGTATAAAGACGTCATCGCGTTCAGCCTGCTGGTGCTGGTATTGATTTTCCGGCCAACGGGCATCTTCGGCGAAGTGCTCTCGGAAAAGAAGGTATAGCGATGATAGCAACCCAACTCCAGCGCTTCACCGACCGTATACGCGAGGGCCTCAGTCATGGCTTTGTGTCCGGGCTGGCGATCCTGTTCCTGATCCTGCTGGGTCTTCCCATCAAAATCCAGAGTCTGGCAATGTTCGCGCTGCTGCTGGTGATACTGATTTCTGGTATCGTCCTGGCTCGCCGCCTGCGAGAACAATCCCTGGCGCACTTGCTGCTCAACACGCTGGCGATGGGAGCCGCCGCCGCGATCATGGTCTTTCTGTTCATGTCGCTGATCAACAGTTGGCAGGCCAAAGGCATCGACGTAAAAACGTATTTCGATGCGGTTGGCACCGAGACAATGACCATGATCTCCGGCGTGCCAGAAGACGAACTGTTCCCCAATCCTGCCAAGAACCCGCTGACCGGGGAATATCCCGAAGATGAGCCGCTGCGCACTGACCCGATGCGCCTGACCTTTGACTCCGATACCGGGCTGCATCTGAAAATCGGGTTGACGGGCGAGGCGTGGACTGATATCAACCTCGTCATCGGCGGCTTTTACGGCTTTATGTTGGTGCTGATCGTGGTTGGCCTGATCGGATCGCTGCTCTCCTGGGGCGCGATTTACGTCGATCTGACGAGTTACCAAACACGGTTTAAGTCTTACCTGTCCGGCAACCCGGTATCACACTGGGTTGTACTGCTGCTGCCGTTGATCTTTTTCCTGCTGCTGTGGATCACCGAAGGTCAAGGGAAAAACGATCCCCTCCTGCCGATTGGTGATGGCACAACTGAAATCCAGTTGTTGATCAGCTTCGGGATTATTCTGTGGGGACTGGTCGCGGTGCGCGCATCCCAAGCCACCGATTGGAGCCTGACCTATTCGGTGCGATTGGGAATTTGCGTAGCGGTGGTCGTGCTGTTGGCGGCGATTGGCATCTGGCGCATTACCGGCAATAACGTCTACTTTATCGCCCCATCCGGCACACCAGCAGGCAGCGAAACGCTCAGTATTCTGGTGATACTGGGCATTGGTGCGGTGATGGTGGTCCAGAACGCGCTGGCGCTGCGCGATCCGGGCCGGTTTGAAATTCAACTGGCCGGAACCCTGGCATTCGGCACACTGCTGCTTATGCCGATGTACCTGGACCAGTACCAGAACGACGTGATGACGCTGGTGGGCATCAACATCCTGTTGGGCCTGGGGTTGAATATCGTCGTGGGGTATGCCGGGCTGTTGGACCTGGGTTACGTGGCGTTCTTCGCGCTCGGCGCTTATTCATATGCTTTCCTCGGATCGAACCAGCAGTTGTTCGACTCTACGACCGGCGATCCCTCCGGCTACAAATTTGAAGGCAATGATGCGACGATGATCCGGCTGACGGGGTGGGTGATCACCACCGTCGTGATCGCGGCCATTGTCGTCGTAGCAGGGCTATACTTGTGGCGGCGTAATCAGGCGCAGCGTAGCAGCACGCGGACGGCGGCTATGCCCCGCGCGGCGATGTTGGACCTTCCCCTGCGCCCGGCCCATAACGTTACCTTCCTGTTGGCGGTGCTGGCAATTGGGGCCAGTTTGTTCACGTCATTTGTGTTGGGCAGACTGGACGCCTACGAAACCATGTTTAAAACGATATCGCCCTTCTGGATCGGGTTGGTGGTCGGCGTGATCGTGGCGGGACTGGCCGGGATTATGTTGGGTATTCCGGTGCTGCGGCTGCGCGGCGATTACCTGGCAATTGTGACGCTCGGTTTTGGCGAGATCATCCGGTTGTTGTTTAACAACTTGCGTGATTACACCGGGGGGCCGCAAGGCGTCTTGCAGATTCCCAGGCCGTTACCGGATAATGCGTCCGGCACGGTCACGTACCTGTCGATCATTTATCTGGTGTTTATCGGGGCGGGAGTCGTGGCGTTCTTTTCGGCCCGGCTCAAGCAGTCGCGTACCGGGCGCGCGTGGAGCGCCATGCGCAGCGATGAAGACATCGCGCAGTCGATGGGCATTAACCTCGTGCAGTCCAAGCTGACGGCGTTTGCCATCGGCGCGGCCTTCGCCGGAGTCGGCGGGGTCCTGTTTGCGGCGCGGCAGCGCAACATCTTCCCTAACGACTTCAAGCTGGACGTGTCGATTGAAGTGCTCAGCCTTGTGATCATTGGTGGTATGGGCAGCATTCCGGGTGTAATCATGGGCGCGATTGCCTTGATCGGGATTCCCGAAGTGCTGCGCGAGTTCGCCACGTATCGTATCCTGATCTTTGGCGCGCTGCTGATCACCATGGTGATCGTCCGGCCTGAGGGTTTGCTGCCTGCGCCGACCGTTCAGCTACGAGAGCGCGCGCGACAACTGGTACATGACTCATCGGCCAGCGAGGAGAAAAACGCATGACGACTCCACAGCCGGTACTGGAGGCTCACCAGGTTACGAAGCGCTTCGGCGGCCTGATCGCGGTAGGCGAATTGGACCTGACCATCAAGCACGGCCAGATTGCCAGCGTGATTGGCCCTAACGGGGCGGGCAAAACGACGTTCTTCAACTGCGTCAGCGGCTTTTACACGCCGGAAGAGGGCGAAATCCGGTTCTTCGGCGCGCCGATTCAAGGACTGCGACCGGACCAGATCACCGCGCGCGGGATCGCCCGTACTTATCAGAACATTCACCTGTTCGCGGGAATGACGGTCCTCGAAAACGTGATGGTCGGCATCCATGCGAATCTGCTCAGCAGCCCGGTTGGGGCGCTGCTGCGGTCGCCGATCAACGGGCAGGAAGAAGACGCAGCGCTGGCCCAGGCCTATTCCATGTTGGAGTTTGTGGAATTGGCCCACGAAGGCGATACCCTGGCAACCAACCTGCCCTATGGCAGCCAACGCCGCCTGGAAATCGCGCGGGCGCTTGCCAGCAAACCGGCCCTGCTGCTGTTGGACGAACCAACCGCCGGTATGAACCCGCAGGAAACCGAAGAAACCATGACATTTATTCGCCGCCTGCGCGACGAGCGCAACCTGACGATTCTGCTCATTGAGCACGATATGCACGTCGTCATGAGCATTTCGGATCAGGTGTCCGTGCTCGATTATGGGCGCAAAATTTCTGAGGGCACACCGCACGAGGTTCAAAACGATCCGCTGGTGATTGAGGCGTACTTGGGCACGGCTGGCGACGAGTCGGTTGCCGACTTTTTGGGCCTGGATGGGTAGGATATCAAAATGGCGCTCTTAGAAGTTGAAAACCTGCATACTTTTTACGGCAAAATTCACGCCCTCAAGGGGATTTCGCTCACAGTGGAAGAAGGCGAGATCGTAACCCTGATCGGTGGGAATGGGGCCGGTAAAACCACCACCCTGAATACGATCTGTGGCATCGTGCGCAGCAGCGAAGGCCGCGTGCTGCTGCGCGACCAGGATATCACCCGCTTGCCTCCGCATGAGATCGTCGAAAGCGGCGTCGTGCAATCACCGGAAGGACGTAAAATTTTCTCGCGCCTGACCGTGATGGAAAACCTGGAAATGGGCGCATTCAGCCGCCGCGATCCGCGCCGCATCGCCGCCGACCTGGAATTTGTATTTGAAACATTCCCGCGTCTCAAGGAACGCCAGAAACAGCTAGGCGGCACGCTGTCGGGCGGCGAGCAACAAATGCTGGCGATTGGCCGGGCATTGATGGGCCAGCCGCGTATTCTGCTTCTGGATGAACCTTCGATGGGGTTGGCTCCGTTGCTGGTGCGCGACATTTTCCGCGTGGTGGACTACCTCAACAAACAGGGCACGACGATTCTGCTGGTGGAACAAAACGCGCTGATGGCGCTGGCCGTTGCCCACCGGGGCTACGTGCTGCAAACCGGCACGATCATTCTGGCAGATGAAGCCCACGCGCTGCGTGAAAATGAGATGGTGCGCGCCGCGTACCTGGGTGAGCATTAAGCCGGAGGGCGTAAACAATATGACGAAAAAACGTGTTCTGGCAAAGCGTACCCGGTGGGCCGCCATGATTATCCTGGGTGTGCTGCTGATTACCATGCTGGCGGCGTGTGGTTCCAGCCCAAAAGACCGGGCGGACGAGTTCGTGAGCAAACTACCGGCGGAATTTGGCGAATGGGAACGCAACGATAAAGAGACGGTCAGGTTGCTTTCCAGTACCGTGACCAGCATCGGTCATGTGGCGTTGACCTATGAAGGACCGGATGATGCGCTCGCCTTTCTGGTGATTGAAGCGCATCCGAGCCAGGATGCCGCCGAGGTCGCGCGCGCCAGCCGCCTGCGTGAGTGGATGCTGCAAGGATTGGCGCTGGACCGGGATCGCGCGCCCCAAAAGGCAACGGCTGAAGTCGCCCAGACTGAGCGCGTGCGGTATGCGCTGTTTCAAGAACAGACGATTGTAGTCGAGATTGACGTGCTGGCGGCAGAAGGCGAAGCGCCGGTCAGTGATGAGGCATTTGGCGAACTGCTGACCGTCATCCGGGAAATCTACGCCCTGGTTATCGACGACTAGACGACTAATTGGGCACGGCTTGACACAAAACGGCCTGGGTATAAGTCTCCCAGGCCGTTTTTTTATTTCGCCATGGTTACTGATCGGCGGAATCGTCATCCGGGGTTTCGGGGGATGGCTGGGGCAAAAAGTGCTCGACTAGTTCCAGCAAATCTTCGGGCAAAAACGGTTTGGCAAGAAACGCATTGCACCCGAATCCTTTGGCAAGCTCCATGGATTCCTCGTCGGCCTGCGCCGTTACTGCGATGATGGGGAGGGCGCTGGGCGGGCTGTGACGGCGCATACTGAGAACGATGCTGCGCCCGTTTACATCCGGCAGATCGATGTCCATGAGCACCAGATCAGGTCGGCTGGCCCGTGCCCATCGCGCGCCCTCCAGGCCCAACCGGGCATGGTGGACAATGTAGCCTGCGGACTCAAGCACACGGATGATATAATCCGCTGTGTTTTGATTGTCCTCAACCAACAATATTGTCGCCATTGCATGAACCTCAATAGTGATACAAATATTTTCATCTCCAGTTTAACAAGAGATCGGTTCCCGCACAATGCCATCTACGACCAGCGCCACCGCGCCCTTAACGCACGCATAAGTCCCTTGCGCGGATAATGCCAGCGCGACCATCTGGGTCGGGGCGGACAGCGCTTCAGAGGTTATAATGTTACTGATGGTAGGCAGCAAGTAATCACCCGCAACCGCCAATGAGCCGCCGAGCACAACCAGTTCCGGGTTAAAGAGGTTGATCAGGTTGGCAATCCCGGTCCCCAGGTGCAGCGCCACGTCCGCCAGAGTATGGAGCGCGAGTTGATCGCCCTGGTTGGCCGCCTGTACCACGACCTTCATGTCCAGTTTACTCAAATCGTGGCCGATCAGTTTGGGGATCAACGACGGCGCGCCGTTGTTCAGCGCATGGGTAACGCCCCGGAGCACGGCGCGCGGCCCGACCAGGGTTTCCCAACAGCCGCGCCGCCCACATGAACACAATTCCCCCCCGGACTCGACAATAATATGGCCCACTTCCCCCGCATAGCCACCTGCGCCCCGGTAAAGTTGTCCGTTCAGCATGAGTCCGCCGCTCAGTCCGATGCCGGTGCTTAGGTAGATAAAATTGTTGTTTCCTTTGGCAACGCCGAAATAGTGCTCGCTCAAAGCGGAGGCGTTTCCGTCATTCTCAATGATAACCGGCACGCCGAAACGCTGACCCCATACCTCACGAAATGATACGTCGTGCCAATTGAGAATGGGCGCATAACGCAGCGTGCCCGACTGCGTATCAACCAGGCCGGGTACTCCTAATCCAATCCCCAGCGGCGGTAAAGCATGGGCCTGGCCCACTTGCTGCGCCGCTTCGATCAGTTCTCCGGCCAGAGTCAGGACAGCGGCTTGCGGTGTGCCGGGATCAACTTCAACCAGCCGCTGCCACAAAATACGCGCCGTGAAATCGGTCAGAATGATCGAGACATAACCAAAATTGATCTCGATCCCCACAATACACCCGCCGCCTGGATTGAGTTCAAGCAGCATCCCCGGTCGCCCGCGTGAGTCGGCAGCTTCCAACCCCATTTCGCGGATTAACCCGCGCACGATCAGGTCACTCACCAGCGATGAGATTGTGCTCCGGTTGAGGCCGGTTTGCTGAGCTAAATTGGCGCGCGATTGTGGCGCATTGACCAGCAGATGATCCAGAATAAGCGCACTGTTCAACTGCCGGACAAGATTCTGATCTGCCGGACCTGATGGCATAGCATTTCACCTTTTTTTGTTTAAGTTCGCAACAAAATATAAAACGTATCCCCGTGACTGTCAAGCATAAATAGGCTTATTATCAGGAAAATACTTGCAGAAAACATATTTTGTTGGTCTAATAAACTAAATTGTTGGATAAATACACTCCCCATCTTATTTTTCTTCGGGATGAAAAGGGCATGAAGCATTTGTTGCGTCTCGTGAGTGTCTTCGTTTTGGCGACAATGGCGCTGATTCCGTTGGCCGGTTCCCCGGTCCTTGCTCCTGCCGTCGAAGCGCAGAATGACACCATTACCATTGCCTGGATTCCGAAGGCGCTCAACAACCCGGTCTTCGAGTTGGGGCGTGACGGTTGTATGCAGGCGGCGGCAGAACTAACGGAATCGACCGGTAGGACGGTCGAATGCCTGTATATGGGGTCGGTGGCCTCCGATATGGCGGAACAGGCCAATGTCATCGAAAGCGCGATCTCGTTGGGCGTCGATGCCATTGGCGTGAGCTGCAATGATCCTGATGGCTGCATCGATCCCATTAACAGCGCCGTCGAAGCGGGGATTGCCGTCATGACCTGGGACAGCGATTCACCCGATTCGGACGCCATCACCTATTTAAGCATTGACAACTATACCGGCGGCGTAGCGGCGGCCAACCTGCTCATGCGCGAAATGGGTACGTCCGGCAAGGTCGCGCTGCTGACGGGGGTGCCGGGCGCGTTCAACCTGGAAGAACGAATGCGCGGCTTCAAAGATGGTATCAGGGGCACCGATATCGAGATTGTGACGACGGTGGCGTGTAATGACGATATCAGCCTGGGCGTGCAAATGGTGGAAGAAACCATGCTCGCGCACCCAGACCTCAATGGCTGGTTCTTCGTAGGCTTGTGGCCGATCTTTGCCGGACGTAGCGCGATGCCGCTGTTCGAGGAAGCGGTACAACAGCACAACATGAAAGTCATTGCCTTTGATACACTGCCGGTTCAGTTAGAATGGCTTCAGGATGGTTTGCTGCATGGGTTGGTCGGCCAAAAATACTGGGGATGGGGCTACGATACCGTTTATATGCTGTATGATCACCTGGTCAACGGCACGGTCTATTCCGGTTGGACCGACAGCGGCATGGATATCGTAACGACTCATAACGTGGACGCAATGATCACGGCGTGGGCAACCAGCGATTTCACCAGACCGCTGCCATTAGCCTACCCTCCCGAAGATGGCACGTTTACCATCGCGTGGATTCCGAAGGCGCTCAACAACCCGGTCTTTGAACTGGGGCGCGACGGCTGCATGAAGGCCGCCCAGGATGCCAGCGCGATGTATGGCATCACCGTCGAATGCCTGTACATGGGATCGGTGGCTTCCGATATGGCGGAACAGGCGCGTATCATTGAGGACGCGATCTCCCAGAGTCTGGATGCTATTGGCGTAAGCTGCAATGACCCGGATGGCTGCATCGCGCCGATCAACAGCGCGGTGGCGGCGGGTATCGCGGTCATGACCTGGGACAGCGACTCGCCCGACTCGGACGCCTTCACTTACCTGGGAGTAGACAATTATACCGGGGGGGAGGCGGCAGGCGAACTGCTGGTTGACGCGATGGGGGAAAAAGGCCGGGTCGCGTTACTGACGGGTGTTCCAGGCGCGTTTAACCTGGAAGAACGCATTCGCGGTTTCAAGGACTACGTAGCCCAGTACCCCGGTATCGAAATTGTGGCGACAGTTGCCTGTAACGATGATATCAATCTGGGCGTGCAGGTGGTCGAAGAAACCATGCTCGCGCACCCGGACCTCAACGGCTGGTTTTTCGTTGGATTGTGGCCGATCTTTGCCGGGCGCGGCGCGATGCCGTTGTTCGAGCAAGCCTTGCTCGACGGTACCATGAAAGCCGTCGCGTTCGATACGCTGCCCGTTGAGCTTGAGTGGGTTCAGGACGGGTTGCTGCATGGGCTGGTCGGCCAGAAATATTGGGGGTGGGGCTATGATACGGTTTTTATGGTGCTGAACTATGTCGCCAACCTGTACCCTTACCCTGCCTGGATTGACAGCGGCATGGATATCGTAACGGCCCGCAATGTCGATGCGATGGCCGAAGCCTGGGCCACCGGCGACTTCACCAGGCCGCTGCCGCCTCCGTAAATTTATTTATCCCTTACCAGCATTGTTATAATGAATACTGCACGAACATCGCGCTCTGGACGTAAATAAAGCAAACCGTACCCAGCAAACGGATTCCGAGTATGAGTGAAGAAGCCATAGACGTGACCCGGCGCAAATCGCCTGGTCGCATGTCGCATAACTGGTGGCGTGATATCATCTCCGGTCAGGAAATCGGCGTTTTCATTGTCCTGATGACCATGATTTTGTACCTGACCTACAAAACCGATACGTTCACATCGTCGCAAAATGTGCGCAACGTGCTCTTGTCGTTTTCGTGGATCGCAATCGCGGCGTTTGGACAAATGCTGGTCATCATCACCGCCGGAATTGACCTGTCAACCGGATCGGTGATGGCGTTGTCGGGGTTGGCGGCGGCTTATTTCATCAGCGGGGACCAGTCGCCCTGGGCCGTCGCTAGCGTGACGGAGTCCGGGCGCGAAATTATGATCGTTGGCAACCAGTATGTGCCGGTGGCGATCCTGGCCGGGTGTGCGATGGGAACATTTCTGGGAGCAATTAACGGCGCGCTGATTGCGTGGGGGGGACTGCCGCCGTTCATTGCCACCCTGGGAATGATGAGTATCGCGCGCGGTTTTTGTTATGGTTGGACCAAAGGCTGGCCGTTACGCCAACTCAACGATCAGTTCCGCGAGATCGGCCAGGCGAATATTCCCCTGCTCGGCTACGACTTGCCCTATCCAACCTTGATTATGTTAATCGTGACTGTGCTCATGACGATTTTCCTGACACGCACCATCTGGGGTTATCGCATGTATGCGCTGGGCGGCAATGAGCAGGCCGCGGAACTCTCCGGTATCAATACGCGCCACGTCAAATTGTTAGCTTATTCATTCGCGGGTTTGCTGGCGGGTTTGGGCGGCACGTTGATGACGGCGCGTTTGGGCGTAGCCGCGCCCACCGCCGCGCAGGGATATGAACTTGACGTGATCGCGGTGGTGTTTATCGGGGGAGCCAGCGTCAAAGGTGGCAAGGGAACAATGGTTGGCACGCTGATTGGGGCGGCGATCATGCAGGTTCTCCGTAATGGCCTGAACCTGTTGGGATATGATCCCTACTGGCAGCCTGCCGCGATTGGATTTACCATCATTCTGGCAATCATGTTTGACCGGGCACGGCAGGACCCGCGCTGGCATACTCGTTTTCGGGCACTGTGGAACATGCTCCGACCGGAAGCGTAAACAATTTTATGGCGGATGAACCGTTCTTAAAAGCCGTTAATTTGTCCAAGCGCTACGGCGGAATCGAAGCGCTGCGGCACATCGACCTGGATATTTTGCCTGGTCAGGTCATTGGGTTAGTCGGTGACACGGACTCCGGGAAATCCACGTTAATGCACCTGCTGGCCGGGGTACTTTACCCGGACAGCGGACATTTTTTTATTGAAGGCCGCCGGGCGCACTTATCGCCACCCCATCGCGCCGCGTATTACGGGATTCAGGTGGTTCAGCAGGAAACGCACTTTGCGGAGCACATGACCGGCCTGGGCTATATCTTTTCCGGGCGCGCGCCTTATCGCTTCGCGCCGCTGCGTTGGATCGGTTGGTGGGACCGGCGCGAAATGTACGAGCGCGCTTACGCCGAATTCGAGCGGCTGGATTTTGAGCCGCCGCCGCTGGAATGCCCGCTGCATGATCTCACCAGCACGCAGCGCAAAATGGTCGAGATCGTCAGCGCGTCGATCTGGTCCCCCCGGCTGCTGCTGCTCGATGAGCCACTAAACGCCCTGGAAACATACAAGGCCAATATCCTCAGCCTGATTGAAAACGTGCGGGCGCGGGGTGGTTCGGTGCTGCTGGTCACACAAAACCTCGACGATATTTTCCGTGTTGCCAGCCGGATCATTGTGCTCAATGCCGGTCGCAAGGTGGCAGAACGTGATACGAAAGAAACGACCGAAGAGGAAATTGTGCGGCTGATCCTGGTATCGGTCGAAAATCGCCTGACTCCGGCAGTATGGGCTTTGAGGAATTATTTTGAGGTGCGCCGCCAGGCCGATGAATTGGACCGGCTCAACAAAACGCTTGAACGGCGCGCCAACCAGCTCCAGGCCCATGCCGAAGTTGCCCGCAGCGCGACCTCGATCCTCGACCGGGATCAACTGCTTAATCAGATCGTGCAGATCATCCAGCAGCGATTTGATTATTACTACACCGGCATTTTCCTGGTGGATGACCAGCGTGAGTTTGTCGTGTTACAAAGCAGCGCCAGCCAGGATCGCCACCATATCCACAGCGATCCGGCGGCACTGCCTATTGACACCGGCAGCATGATCGGTTGGTGCGCATCCACCGGCCAGTCCCGTTTGACCAATGACGTCAGCCAGGACGCGCTGTTCAAGCCGAACAGCCTGCTGCCGGATGCGCGGTCCGAATTGGTGCTGCCTTTGCGGATTGGCAAACGGGTTTTGGGGGTGCTTGATCTCCAAAGTGACCGGTTGAATGCCTTCGATGCGGAAGATGTGTTCGCTTTGCAGGGATTGTCCGATCAACTGGCGATTGCTATCCGCAACGCCGACCTGTTTGAAGCGGCACGGATGGCCCGCCAGCAAGCAGACGAAGCCAACCGCTATAAAAGCATTTTCCTGTCGAATATGTCACACGAACTGCGTACCCCCCTGAGCGCGATTATTGGACACACACAAGCGATGCTCAGCCCAAAGGGAGAATTTTATCCGGTCCCGATTCCTGATGACTACCGGCGCGATCTGTCCACCATTCGCAAAAGTGGTGAGCACTTGCTGGCGCTGATCAACGATATCCTGGACCTGAGCAAAATCGAGGCAGGTGAACTGAAGCTCAACCAGGGCGTGATCGACCTCAAGAATATTCTGGATGAGGTGTTTCACACGACTAAGGGATTAGTCCAGGGACGCCCGATTGACCTCCGCCGCGATTATGGCGATGAGCCGCTGTTTGCCTGGGCGGACAATATGCGCACGCGCCAGATTATGTTGAATTTGTTATCCAACGCGGCCAAATACACCGAACGCGGCAGCATTATCCTGAGGGCCATTGCTCGACCCGGCCAGATTACCGTGTCTGTGTCTGATACGGGCGTGGGTATTCCTCAGCATTTGCAACAAAACATCTTTGATCGCTTCCGGCAGGGGGACGCCACGACCGCCCGGAAATATGGCGGGACCGGCCTGGGCCTGAGCATCAGCCAGCAGTTGGTTGAACTGCAAGGCGGTCGTATCTGGGTGGAAAGCGACGTTGGGGCCGGGAGCGTGTTTAGTTTCACACTGCCTGCTGCCACGTCGGAACAGCTTGCGCAAACTGCCGCACAGCCCGTCGAATCGCCCCTTCCCAATGTGCAGCGCGCCGTTATTTTCCAGCCCGATCCGCAGATAGCGCAGGCCAGGCTAGTGCTGCTGGCCCAGGAGGATACGCTGGCGTCGTTCGTGCTGCAACAGGCGTTAAAGGCGACCGGATTTGTAGTCGAACTGACGGCGGTGGATGAGTTGGTGCTTGAGATGGTCGAGGTGATGCAGCCCGATCTCATTATTCTGGACAGCACATTGCCCAATGGAATGACGATTTTGTATCAATTGCTCCAAACCCCTTCCAGTCAGCAGCCGCCGATCATCGCGTTCGTTGATGACGAGCCTGCAGAGCACGCGGCATTCACAGCGGTTCGGAAAGCCGAAGCGACTCCGCGTCGGGTAGTGCAGATGGCGTGCGCCTTTTTCTCAGAACAGATCTGACGCCTTTTCTGTTACGATCCTTGTCCGCGCCCAAACCGTTTTAAAGCTACTTTTCCGGAAAGATTGCGATTTGTTGTCAAGCCACGTCATCTGATCTACGATCACAAATCGGTTCATGTTGATGACCGGACACCGTAGGAGAAAAATAATGCCTTTAATCCATGAACGAGGCTTTCGCGTGCGGCACTATGAGTGCGATGTCTACGGGCATGTCAGCCCCTCTAATTACTTACGTTATATGCAAGAAGCCGCGATGGATGCTTCCGCCGCCGCCGGGTATGATCTGGCGCGGTATGCCGAGATGAAAACCCATTGGCTTATCCGTGAAACCGATATCGTGTACCTGCGGCCCCTCACCTATGGCGATTCCGTCGTGGTGAAAACGTGGGTAGCCGATTTCCGCCGCGTGCGGTCGCGCCGGTCCTATGAATTCCGGCACGCGACCACCGGGGAACAGATTGCCAGGGCAGATACCGACTGGGTATACCTGGATGCGGCAACACTGCGGCCTACTACCATTCCGCC
>JAFGTJ010000067.1 GCA_016934195.1 Anaerolineae bacterium
CGCATCCGTGATCCGCTGGCGGTTGTCGCCTACCGTCGTCAGAAAATAAATGTTCGCGCCGATATCGCGCAGTTGGCGGGCGATATAAGTCGAGTTGGTGTCCACGATTTCGCCCAACAATAGTTCGGTTCCAATGCTGACAATTTCGACCTTCATGTTAAACACTCCTTGCCAATAAACTGTCTAAAAACTCCCAAAATATAACGTAAAACGCACGGCGCAAACGGGCCGTGCGTCTGGAATTCAAACGGCGCGATAAAATTTACGAATGCGCCGGGGGCGGCGTCCATGTCAGGATTTCGCGCATCCGAAGGTCGGTATTGCGAATCTTCATGGCGAGATCGCCCGCCAGATTGCGCATCAGGCGGTAGCCAAGCTGCGGATAGGTATCGCACAGCAGCATCAGTTTCTCGCTCGGAATGATCAGCAGGCGCGTGTTATGTTCCGCGCAGCGCGCCGCCGCCGACCGCACACCCTGGTCCACCAATGCCACCTCACCGAACGACTGGCCGCGCCGCAGCGTAGCGATGGTTTGCGGCCCGGACGAATCCCCGCGCCCGATCACCGCCGGATCGACCTGGATATCAACCTCCCCTTCCGCGATCACGTACAATTCATCGCCGGGTGTGTTCTCCGCGAACACCACCGCGCCGATCAGGTATGTCTTTTCCGTGCAAATGGACGCCACCAACTCCAACTGGGTATTGGTGAACTCGTAAAAAATGTCCGTCTGCCTGAGAATACTCGTCGCTGTCATAAAAAACCGGCCCCTGCTATGGCGTTAAGTCTGGATTATATCTATGCTGAACCTGTGTTGAATGTGGCGCGATTGTAGCACGATCTCAAAATCTCTGGCAAGATAAGCAAAAAGGGGATACGCATCATGACCGATCCACGCCACACGCTCGGCCAACACGGGGAAGCGTTCGTCGCCCAACACCTGGAAGCTGCCGGGTACGTCATCCTGGACCGCAACTGGCGGCACGGCAAACACGGCGAAATCGACCTCATCGCCCGCCGCGAAAACGAGATCGCGTTTGTCGAAGTTCGCACCCGGCGCGGACCGTTACAGGCCGCCGTCGATGCCGCGATCAGCAGCGTCACGCCCGATAAACAGCGGCGCTTGCTGACGCTGGTCCAGGCTTACCGCGATGCCCACCGCCTCGATGGACTGCACTGGCGGATCGATGTGGCTGCCGTTGCCGTCCAGGGCACAACCTTTGTTGTGGAGATCATGTATGATGCTGTTGAGTGGTAACGGGCACCAGGGAGTCGGGCTAACCACAACCACCACCACGCCTTACGCCCAACCCCGGTTCGACCCGGCCCCCGATCAGCCCACGCCCGACGATCCCATACCCGGCCCGCCGCTGGTCGTGCTGCTCGGCCCGACCGCCAGCGGAAAAACCGCCCTGGCGATCCAGATCGCGCAAGCACTCGATGGCGAAATCATCAGCGCCGACAGCCGCCAACTCTACCGGGGAATGAATATCGGCACGGCCAAGCCCACGCCCACCGAACGCGCCGCCGCGCCGCATCACCTGCTCGATCTCGCCGCGCCGGACGAATCCTTCACGCTGGCCCAGTACCAGCGCGCCGCCTACACCGCCATCGACGCGATCCACGCGCGCGGACGGCTGCCGCTGCTGGTCGGCGGAACCGGGCAGTACATCACCGCCGTGATCGAAGGTTGGGGAATCCCGGAAGTGCCGCCTAATCCCGACACGCGCGCCGACCTGGAAACCTTCGTCGAAAAACACGGCGCGCGCGCCCTGCATGATCGCCTGCGGACCGCCGATCCTGACGCCGCCGCCCGGATCGATTACCGCAACGTGCGGCGCGTGATCCGGGCATTGGAAGTCTACCAGGAAACCGGCACGCCGATCTCGGTGTTGCAGCGCAAAAGTCCTCCGCCCTACCGGATGCTGTATCTCGGACTGACCATGCCCCGCGAGACGCTGTACGCCCGCATCGATGCCCGCATCGACCACATGATCGAAGCAGGGCTGCTGGACGAGGTGCGCACTTTGCTGGATGCGGGCTATACTTGGGAGTGTCCAGCCCTGAGCGGATTAGGTTACGGCCAATGGCGCGATTTCCTGGCTGGGGAAGCGACCGAAGACGACGTTATAACCGCCATTCGCCGCGAGACACGCGCCTTCGCGCGCCGCCAGTATACGTGGTTCAACGGGCACGATCCCGGCCTGCGCTGGTTCAACATGACTCAAATTACCCCGGCAGTGGTGATACAGGTCGTGCGGGACTGGCTGTCCGGCGCAAAGGATTAAATCGTGATGACAAAAGGAACAACCAAAACACCCAAAAAAACGCTTCTCTGGACCCAGTTAGAACCCAAAAGACCGTGTTTCACATGGTTGGTACTGACGGTTTTTGTTCTTTCGTTTATGCCTGCGTCGGTCTGCACGACGAGCGGACTCGTATCCGAGGTGTTTTCCATCAACCTGAATTCGGACATAACAGCGGGCTTTGACCGGGTAAACCGCGTACTCTTCAGGCATGAATGTACCAACCTGCCCCACCCCATCGGCGGCAACAACCGCTCGATCCTGGCGCAAGGTGGCGGCAAAGAAGACGCCATCGCGCTCGATCTGTCCCTGGAAAATGACACAATCCGCCTGGGCGACCCGCTGAAAGTGAACGTGACCTTTCGGAACCGGGATATCGGCCCGGTGATCCTGTATCTGGTGGACCGCGAGCCGGTCCTGACTGATACCTATCCGGGCACCGGCGGGGTAATTCCCAGCATCATATTTATCATCACGCGGGCAGGGGTCGGCCCGCTGACCGATCAGATCACCGACCCGACGAACCTGACCCAACCGATCCAGTTCGATTATGACGACCTGTACCTGCTCACCTCACACAGCCGCTGCACCGAAACGCTCACCATCAACGGCAGCAAACTGGGCCTGATCGGAGCGGGCGTAGGCGAATACCGTATCCAGGCATTTTATCGTAACGATTCCGCCGGAACGCTCCCACAAATTCCCGGCATTATCCCCACCGCCACCCCCGCCTACGCCGACCAGGGCGTCTGGGTGGGCGAAATCAGTTCGGAGTCGCGGTATTTTACCATCGTCGCCCCCACCCCCTGATATGTTATCAGGATGCCTCCGGCCTAATTCCGGGTTAGCGCCACGTTGATCGTGACCGGGCTGTCGGTGGCCGGACCAACGCCGATGCCGTCCGCGCTGACCGGCAAATAGCCCTCGGCGCGGACCAATACGCTGTACAGAACCGGATCATCCTCCGTGCCGCGTGGCAGCAGTGTCTCAACCTGGAAACGGCCTTCGCTGTCCGCCAGCGAGAGGCCCAATACCTGCGAGCGATCCCACAGAAAGTCCTCAACGCTGAATTCCGGCTCCAACACGATAAACATCGCGCCGGGAATACCGTCGCCGGTTTCGGCGTCGATGACCTGCCCGGCCATCTGGACGCCTTCCGCGCTGGCGAACGCCTCCACCGGGAGCTGGCCCAACCCGACACGGGCTTCGGTGCTGGCCTGCCGCACATTCGCCAACTCGATTTCCAGGGTATAGGTCGCGTCCGGCAAACCGTCCAGACTGTCCAGGCTCACGTAGTAATTTTCGCCCTCTCCCGGCGCGTTCCAGGGTTCGGTGACTTCAAACACCGGCTCGCCGTCTACCAGCCAGCGGCGCGTCCACATCGTCCCCGGCGCGAGCAGCCGCCAGTCGAAAAAGGCGTACACCTGCCCGGTCCCGGCGGGGAACTCGTTCCGCAGCGCGCCGGTCGGCACGCCGCCGGTTTGCGCGTCGGTCACGCGGAAATTGGAGAAAATCACCGCCCGGTTGATCTCCGCGCCCCCGGCGATCACAAAATCCGCCGTCGCGCTCAGCACACCGTTGACATACAGCGCCAGCCGGTACTGTCCCGGCAGGAAATCGGCGGCAGCGGTGATCAGGCGCGTGCCCTGTTCGCCATAGGTGGCAGCATCCCAGGTTTCGGTTTGTCGGTACATCTCATTACCGTTGAAGTACCAGACATAACTCCACTGCGTTTCGGGCTGCATGTTGTAATAGGAAAATCGCGCCTGAATGCCCCCGCCTTCCGGCAGCACGTAATTGGTCCCTACCAGATTCGACTGATCGTCCAGCAGTCCAAATACAATGTCCGAAAAGCCCGGATCGTCAGGCGGTGGACCGCCGATGGTGATCTGCGCGCTGGTGACTTCGCGCCCTTCGATGAACAGCCGGAAATCATACACGCCGTTGGGCCAGGTGGTATTCGCGCTGCCGATGTACCACAGCCCGCGCCTGCCACCGCTCCACGTTGTCGAGGGCAGGCTGAACACCGGGTCAGGAATGTTGTCAATCGACACGCGCAGTTCGTACACCAAACCGTCCACCATGTAATCGTAGTCGAAAAACAGATACAGGCTGGTCGTCCCGGCGGGCACACTGCCCATCACGTTAACCGGCACGCCTGATTCATTAATGCGCGTGGTAAAAAACGGGCGGCTGAATACCGGATCGGCTTCCGGCAGCGGGAGTTCAGCAGATACCCGGCTCTCGCCCTGGCGAATACCGAGCGCCGCCGCGCGCACCAATCCACGCGCCAGCCGCGACGGTCGCAGCGCGGTAATAAAACCGCCCACCGGAACGCAGTGATCGTTATCGTCGGCCCGCCCGTCACGGTTGGTATCCTGAATCACGCGGCAGTCCACCGTCCCGCCTGCAACCCGCGCCGGGGCAATGGTTGGCACTCCGATCAACTGGCCCGCCCGGTTATAGGCTCCCGCGCCGCTCATTGTGCCGGGAATGGTGGTCCCGGTCCGCAGCCATGCCCGGTCCCCGGCGCGTGCTTCCGCCGTAAAACCGCTGAGTGTGCCGCGCCGCGCCTCGACCGGAGCATTACCGAAACTGGGATAGCCGATCACCGAGATCGTGTCGTCCAACTGCGCCGCCAACGAATCGCCCAGTTCCACGAACGGCAGGTTGAGGTCGCCCGGTTCGATAGCGCGCCCGTCCAGGTAGCCGTTAATGCGTATCGCCGCCAGATCAAGGCCCCGGCTGAATGACACAATCTCGGCGGTGTAGGTCGGGATCGGCGGCTCGTCCAGGCGCACCGTCACGGACACGACCAGCGTATCGGACCGGCAGGCATCGCTTTCCAGCACGATATGGGCGTTGGTCAGGATCAGGCCCCCGGCGCTGACCAGCGTGCCCGATCCCACGCAGGAAATAACCGTCTGGCCCTGGTCCTGGGTGGTCTGCATGATGAATACAGTGGCGCGCTTGATCGTTTCCTCGTTCAGCAAAACCAGCGCAGGGTCCAGTTCGTCGCCTTCGCCGTC
>JAFGTJ010000005.1 GCA_016934195.1 Anaerolineae bacterium
GTGATCCTATCGGCGGCGGGATTCGCTGCGCCGACCCGTGCCCAACTCTCGGACGTGGACGGGCCGCCGTTTTCGCTGCCCTTCGCCGGGACGCCGGGACCGACTACGTGGCTGTACATCCAGCATTACGGCAATACCACCCAGGCGTACAATTACGGCAACGTGTGGTACGCCGCCGGGCAAGGGCTGCATTTCGGCGTGGACTTCATGGCTCCATGCGGGACGCCGGTCCTGGCGATTGCCGACGGCGTGGTGACGTATGTGGACGCGGACGGATTCGGGGCCGGGCCGCATAACCTGGTATTGGACCATCCCGGCACGGGCTTAACGTCGTTATACGGGCATCTGGTCGATCAATCGCTGCTGGTGCGCGGCAGCGTTGTGCAGCGCGGCCAGCAGATCGGGCTGTCCGGCGATCCTGACGGCTCGTGTGAATCGCGCCCCCACCTGCACCTGGAAATCCGCAGCACCGATTACCTGACCGCCTATAACCCGCTGCCGTTCTTCGATGTGAATTGGCACATGCTGGCGAGCATCGGGCCGTATAATCACAATTTTCAGCAGGACCTCGACGCGCCCTACCGCTGGATGCGGATCGAAGACCAGCCGCCGGTCAGTTTCAGCGGCGATATCGTCAACAATTACCAGCATCCCTGGCCGCCCAAGCTGGAAATCCGCGCCCCGGAAAATCCCCCCACCCTGCGCCAACTGGACCCGGTGCCGGAGAACGTCACGGTCACGCGCGCGCCGGTCGCGCTGGACGGCTGGAACCTGGGCGCGTGGTGGAATCCGCTCGACCGGGACGCGGTGTACCTGATTGACATGGTGCCGGGGAATGGGGCGGGCATGTTCCGCCAGCGGTTGGACGGCGCGCCGCGCTCCTACGTGGGACCGGTCCCGCCGCCGCTGCTCTCGCCGGACGGGTTGTACGAGATCGCGCAGCCGGTCGGGGACTCGGTGAAAATCACGCGGGTGACGGATCGCGCCAGTTGGGAGGTTTTCACCAGCGGCAATTACCCGGCCATCTCACCGGGCGGATCGCGCCTGCTGTGGGAAGTCGTTCACGGCGAGATCGTGCCCGGCACGTCCGATCCCGGCGTGCAGGTGTGGACCAGCGACCTGTACGGCAATTTGCCGCAGTTGGTCACGACCTTTACGGGCGGTTACAGCCTGTGGTTGGACGATCACCGCGTCCTGACGGTGCGCCGCATCCAGTACACCGCCGAAACGCGGCTGGCGATCATCGACGTGGATATCGAGGTGGGCGTCGAGCAGTTCGAGGCGCAGCCGCTCGGCGCGTACCGCTGGCTGAGCGGGTTAGCCATCGCGCCGGGCGGAGGACGGATCGTATACTATCTCGCGTTTCAGGAAAATTCCGCCGCCAGCGGCCTCTACGTGCAGGACACGGTGCCCGGTTCCACGCCGCAAAAACTGGACTTCTTCGGCGCGTATCAATGGCGCGATGATCGCTCGCTGTACACGCTCAGCTACGACGTGACGCAGGACGCCCATACCCTCGGCGTGCTGGACGTGATCACGGGCGAGCACCGGGCGCTCACCGATCCGGCCAACGTGCCGATCCGCGTCGCCAACGGCGAATGGAACGTATCGCCGGACGGGACGCGGATCGTGTACGTGGACCCGGTGGATTATGGGCTGTATATGCTGACGGTGGAGCCGTAGCACTGGCGGGGAACAGCGGCGGCGTCAGCCGCCATCGTCGTCTGGTGGCAGTTCGAAAAATCGCTCCGATTTAGGCTCGAACTGCCTGCCGGATGGCGCGGGTCCCTCCTCGTTTTGCAAAAAGCCGGACACCACAAACGCGATCAGACCCAACGCAGTCAGCCACCAGCCGATTTTGTACGTCACGTCAATGACTTCCCCGATCTGCTCTCTGGCGTCCTCCACCGACGAATGGATGTCCAGGTATTCCATGATCTGCGCGATCAGGCCGACAATGCCCGCCCCGATATAGATCAGCGCGGCTTGTTTGGAATCAAAATCTCTTTGGAACCGCGCCCAGACCACCCCGGCCACGACCGCCGCCACAATCGGGATGATCCACAGCCAGATGTCGCCTTCTTCCTCGACATCTTCTTCGGACTGGGATTGGGTCAGATCATACCCTGACACGGTGTCGCTGTAACCCTCGCAGGATACCGTGACCCAGGGCATAAAGAACGCGATGATAACGATGATCGCCGCCGGACCGGAAACCAACTCTCGTAAGAAACGTTTAGGATTATCCATTAGGTACATTCTTCCCAATAAAAATATACGATTGTCTAATCGTAGCATCGACCTGTTCTATTTTCAAGCCGGTTATAACCCCTTATAATCTGTGTTGTGAAACCTTGCGCGAATCACGAAAAAATTTACGGAGAGGGAATACACGATATGAACGTCGAATCGGTCACGCTGGTCGCGTTGGGACTGTCGCTGGTCAGCATCGGAGTCGCTGCCGCCGGAGTCGTCCACTGTTTGCGCCGCCAACCACCCATCCCGCCCGGATCACCGGACTCGCCGGAGCACCCGTCCGGGCCATTTGGCTGGCACATCTGCCCGCGTATGAAGGTCTGGTTTGGCCTGCTGACGGCGGGCGTATTGGTCCTGATCCTGGCGGTGGGCGTGCTGGTGATGAACGTCGCCGAGGACGAAACGAAGATCAATATCGTGTCGCACCAACCCGGCGACACGGTGGCACAGGTCGAACTGGTGCGCGGCACGTCGAAAAACCTGGACGCGGACGAGTCGGTGTGGCTGGTGGTCTGCCCGCGCGATACCCACGAGTATTACCCGCAGGCGCAGGTATACCGCATCGAACCGGGCGGCGAGTGGTCCACTTACGCGCTGATCGGCACAGCGGACGAGTCCGAGCGGGCGTATGACCTGCTGGCGGTGCTGGCCGGTCCCGACGCCAACGCGGTCTTCGCGGCGCACCAGAGCGACGCCAACACCGGGATGCTGGCCGATCCGCTGGACGATCTGCCCGACGGCGCGCGGGTGTACGACCGGATCAGCGTGGTAAGGTAAGGTGCCCGCGAGCATGAACAAAACCGACATTCAAGCCCACCTGCCGGAACTGCTGTCCAAAATTGGCGAGGTCAACGATTCCAACAAAGCGATTCACCTATGCACGGGCTATCCGAGACTTACGGAGGGCCTGATCGCATTGGGAACCGACGGGATCGCCCTGCTGACGGATTTTTTGCCCCCGGTCGATGCGCCGCTGGCCGACGATCTCCCGGTGCGGGGCGCGCTGATCCTGCTGCGCAACCTGTTTTTGGTGGACGCCCTGGACGCGGTGCGGCCCTACCTGGAACATCCGAACGCCCACGTGCAGGAACAGGCGCAGATCACGGTCGCGGCGCTGGAAGCGCACCGGATGATCGAGTCCGAAACGGAGCCGGTGGTGGCGCGCGTCCAGCAGATGGTGAAAGCGCTCGATACCCCGCTGCCGGTATCGGTCGAGACGGTAAAACTGGTCGAGGGCGCGCTGACCGGCATGGGCGGCGATATCACGCCCCTGCTGGTGGAAGCCTACGCCCGCGCCGGGGAGAAGGGAAAAAACCGGCTTATCTACCTGATTCCAAAAATCTGTGACGACCGCGCGCTGCCCTGGCTGGAAGACAGTTTCGACGGCGCGGGAATCGCCCAACATTCGCTGCTCCAGGCGTTGAAACGCCTGCTGCCGCCCGAAGAAGCCGCCCCCTGGGAAGCGCGGTATGACGCGGCGAAACAGGTACGCGATGCCAACCAGCAGGCCCAAAATGCCGAGCATCAGGCCAAAATCAGCGTTAAAAACCCTGCGGCGCGCGTGCAGAGCATGGTACGCCGCCTGTCGGTCGATCACGGCAAGGAACGCAGCACGGCTTATAACGAGCTGCAAATGCTGGAACCGGACCTGCGCCCGCTCGGAGTCGCCGCGATTCTGGACTACCTGAATTCGCCCGATGTGGTCGCCGCCAATCCGAGCGGATTGGGCGGGTTGGCGAGATCGCTGACCGGGCGCAAACAAACGATCCCGTACCTGGACAAAACGATCAGCGGCCTGATCGCGCTGGACGCCTACGACGAACTGGCGGGCCTGAAGGATCACCCGAATCGGGATGTGCGCCAGATAGCCGACCAGTTAGCGAAGCTGTATGCGCCGGGCCGGTTGACCCCGACCGATCCCATACTGCGGGCCAGGATCGAATCGCTCGCCAACAACCTGACCGCGCCGGACGGTATCGCGCGCCTGGAAGCGGGTAACGACCTGATCGCCATGGGCGAAACGGTCGTGCCGACCCTGATCGCACACCTGCAAGACCCCACGATCCCCCGGCGCTACGAGATTTTGCCGGTCCTGTACCGTTTCCGAGGGGAGCCGGAAGCCATGCGCGCCCTGGTTGCTGCCCAATCAGATGCAGATCGCGCGGTAGCACAAAAAGCAAAGGAACTGCTGACGGGATCGAGGTAGAAACGGCAGGGATTAACCGTCCCACCCTTGCGCTTCGACCAGGGTATGAATATCGGCCTCTAGCGCCTGGAAAGCCGGGAGATTTCGTAATGGGGCGTAATCGTCAATGAGTTCGGCCAGCCGGTGAACGCGCTGGTGTGGGCGAAACTTTTTGCGGTGGCGTCCGGCAGCTTCGCTGGCCTGTAAAAGTAAATCGTGTAGCACTTGCTTGGGATTAGGAATGGTTTCAATCGTTTTACAGGCAGGGAGCTTCAGCCGGACTCGCCCATTGGGGTTGCCAGCCGCGCAGCGAATCGCTTCTTCGTCAAACAACAGCCACGCTTCCATCATTTTTACCGGGATGACGAATACCGGCGGCGGCGGATCGACAATCTCGGCCAGCGCGTTGTGAATTTCACTGGCGCGCTGGTCAGGCGATTGGTTTTCGGCGTCCCGGTGGACAAACAGCGTGTCAATATTTTCGTACAATTGCAACCCGCATGTAATGAGCCATTTGAGCCGGTCCGCTGAATCGGGTGGTGATCCCGGCAGCCGGTAGGGTTCGGCCCAGTGTGACTCGATAACACTGCCAGAGGAAAGGTGCTGCCGCAGCGTCCAGGTGATAATGTGAGTCAGCACGCGATCCGAAGAGCCATCGGTGATCAACAGGTAGCGCAGCGACTTCATGACTCGGCCACCGGGAAGGGGAGCATAAGCTGCTGGACATCGGGCCGGTCCATCACCCGCGTGAAATCCGGCTTTTCCTCATCGGGCAACTGCCGCTGAACCGGATTCAGGTATACCAGCAAGTTCCCCTTTGACAGATTCTCCGCCCCGGCCCTATCGCGCCATGTCTCCGACAAACCGGCAAACGCGGCACGCATGAAGCGCTGCTCGCCCCAAACTGTTTCCTTGAGTGTGGCGACCAACAAACTGTCATCCGGCACCTGCTGCACGACGGCGGGCGAGTGCGTATTGATAATGACCTGCCGCAGCGGGTTGTCTGGGCCAACCGGAGACTGCACATCAACCGCGATATCTTGCAATAGCTGCAAAATAGCCGGAATACGTCCGGGGGAAATGCCGTTCTCTGGCTCTTCGAGACAGATCACGCCCTGGACTTCGGGGTCGAGTTCCAGCACGGCCAGGGCCAGGAAACGCAGCGTACCATCCGACAGCGATTGAGCCGGGTACGATGTATTGCTGCGGTCCGTGACGAAGGCCGTCAGTAAGTGTTGGCGCTCGTCGCGTTCCACCCAGACCAACCGTACATCATCAATCAGGTGTGCGAGCCTGTTGCTGATTTGCATTGATACTCGATCAACCGACTGTTGGTAAGTATGTTCACCGTTCGCGCCAGACCGGGCCAACCGATCCAGAGTGGCGGGCAAATGCGAGCCATCTATCCCCAACATTGGGAGATCGGAAAAACGATCCGGTCGCCGCAGGGACGAGGGTTCCAGTTGCAGCAGCCGCCACGACTGCATCTCGCGCCGGGTCAGCAACGCGGTCGGGCTTTCCGCCGCATTGGTGGATGACAGTACCGTGCGCGGCAGGCTGGAAGCCAACAGCGTTTTAGGTAAACCGGCATTGCCATCCTGGTGCAGCCGGATGACCGTATTTTCACCGTCTACATCCGTTGAAATAAAAGACGATGTGCGCCGTCCTTTCAACACCGATGATCGCCATTCCCCGGCGCTGTGGGGAAATAACAATATATGTGGAGCGTCGCCCCGGTTGATGTGGGTCAATTCCTCTTTGAGAATCTGTAATGATCCCAGGGATTGGAAACTATCATCAACCCGGTAGGCCAGAGTCAGCCCATAGCGCACAAGGGTAATGGTAGCTTTGGCGCGCTGTTTAAGATCGTCCCA
>JAFGTJ010000412.1 GCA_016934195.1 Anaerolineae bacterium
GAAAAACGGCCTCACCCCCTAAATCCCCCTCTCCAGCAGAGCTAGAGAGGGGGACTTGCGCGTTCGCCGCTGCTTGTTTTCTCCCCCTCTCCATTTTGAATGGAGGCGCAACCTGCGGTTGCGTCGGGGCCGGGGGGTGAGGCCGTTTTCTCGCACACATCCCAAGTCAGCAACAGATCATTCGTGGACCCCGCCCTGGGCCTGCAATTGGGCAGATTGCGCAATCTGGCGTACAATCCGGCACGCATCGCCGGATTTTTTTGGTGCGACGCGCGTGCCGTTGGAACGGAACGCAGGTAAAAACAGATTAAAAAACGGCGAATCAGCGCCCAAAACTCACAACCAACAACCAACAACCAACAGCCAATAACTAACCGCCATGACACCTGAACTGCCCTTCGCGCTCACGCTGGGCGCAACCACCTTTTTGCTGACCGCCATCTGGGGCAGCCCGTTCGTGGAGATTCTGCGGCGGCTGCGCGTCGGTAAACAAATCCGCGAGTCCGGCCCGCAATCGCACCTGGTCAAAATGGGCACACCGACAATGGGTGGAATTCTGATCCTGGTGCCCGTGATCCTGATCACGCTGGGACTGAACCTGGCGCGGCTGGTACAGGAAGAACTCACCGGGTTCAGTATCCTGCTGCCGCTGTTTGTGCTGGTCAGTTTTGGGCTGCTGGGCGCGGTGGACGATATCGAGGGTATACGCGGCCTGCGCGAGCGCGGCGAAGGGCTGCGCGCGCGGACCAAGTTCGCCGGGCAGGTGGTGCTGGCGGGGATCGTGGCCGGGGCGATGTCGTTCGCGGACGTGCAGAACGCCAACGGCGTATATATTCCGCTGTTCGAGGATTTTCTCGACTTTCCGGCCCTGCTGTGGATTCCGGTGGCGATGTTCATCATCGTGGGGACCAGCAACGCGGTGAATTTCACCGATGGGCTGGACGGGTTGGCGGGCCTGATTACGGCCAGCTCGTTTGCCGCCTATGGTGCGATTGCCGACCTGCAAGGACAGGCGTTTCTGGTACAGTTCGGGTTTATCGTGGTGGGCGCGTGCTTCGGGTTCCTGTGGTACAACGCGCACCCGGCCCAGATGTTCATGGGCGACGTGGGATCGCTGGCGTTGGGCGCGGCGTTGGGCACGCTGGCGCTGATGACGGGCCAATGGCTGCTGCTGCCCATCGTGGCGATCATCCCGGTCGCCAATATGCTGAGCGTGATTTTGCAGGTGTCCTACTTCAAGCTGACCGGCGGTAGGCGGCTGTTCCGCATGGCCCCGATTCACCACCATTTTGAGCTGGGCGGCTGGAGCGAAACCCAGGTCGTGCAGCGCTTCTGGCTGGTGAGCATCCTGGCGGCGATGCTGGGGGTCGCGCTGGCCCTGCTGCGCTGATCAGTCCGCGTGGTCTTCGGTGGTATCCTCGCCGTCGTCTTCAGACTCCAAAATTTCCTCAAGCAAGGTGATCAGAGGCGGCAGATCGTTCATAATCGTATCCCAAACGATCTGATGATCGATGTCCGTGTAATCGTGTACGATTTTATTACGCATCCCGATCATACTGCTCCAGGGAATTTGGGGTAAATCGGTTTGCGTTTGCGGGCTGATTTTCCGGGCCGCTTCACCAACAATTTGCAACGCCCGCACGACAGATAAAGACACCGAAAGATCGTTATCCAGGTCTTCGCGGGTTTTGCCTTCTACGAGTTTCTGGCTGTTACGTGCCATATCAAGCATATCAAACAGGCGCGTCTTGTCTCGTTCGTTCATAGATTACCTGTGCCGTCTCGATCACCTGCTGCCGGAACCGTTTATGCAAAAATCCTGCGGTATTGAGATCAACTGTGCGTCCTAATAAATTACTCAGTTCTTGCTCGATGTCCACGAACGTAAAAAAACCAACCGGGACACCTGGATCGAATTCCACCAGCACATCTACATCGCTGTCCGGGCGGAAATCGTCGCGCAGCACCGATCCGAACAAGGCCAGCTTGCGGATATGGTGCCGCGCGCAAAACGCCGCGATCTCGTCGTGAGGGATGGGGATCGGAAAGGACATGTACCTGCAACGCCTCTTGAGCACAATAACCAGCTTATGGATGAACAAATTCAAATCCGTATCATGCCATTTGTGGTAGCCACATTGTAGGGAGGCACCCGCGTGTGCCTCCGGGCAACTGGCCGGTCGTCATCGGCGGCGGGACACATGGGTCCCGCCCTACGGATTGTGCGGGTTGTATCTGGTTTCTCCATTGATTTTAAGTGTAACACACTTCCCACGCGGCGCAGGACGGGAAATCCGACCCATTTCCCTGCCAGCAGCCAACCAGTATAATCAAGGCAAGAGAAGTGAGCAGTTTTTAGTTGTGGGTTTTTAGTGACTGGGAATGGATCGCGGACGGCGAACCACCACCAACCAGTCACTCAAAACTAATCACCCATAACTAAAAACTCTTTACCAGGAGGAATC
Source organism: Anaerolineae bacterium (assembly GCA_016934195.1). Classification (GTDB taxonomy): domain Bacteria; phylum Chloroflexota; class Anaerolineae; order Aggregatilineales; family Aggregatilineaceae; genus JAFGTJ01. The sequence continues at coordinate 2,466 of JAFGTJ010000412.1, forward strand.
ATTCATGCAGCAGCTTAGTAGAATGTTACGTGTTGCGCTGGGCCTGATCATGATCGCGCTGCTGATCGCGGGATGGGACACGCTGCCCGTTTCCCAGGCCGCGCCACAGGATACCCCCACACTGAAGATCGGCTACCTCGGTCCGCCAGGAACCGATACCGCCAACGGCGCGCAGCTTGCCATCGACCAGATCAACACGTTCGGCGGCATCACGGCCCCCGATGGGACCGTCTACCGGATCGAACTGCTGACGCTGGACGCAATGGTCAGCACCGGAAATATGGGGCAGGCGGTCGAACTGCTGACCGCGCAGAATATCACCGTGCTGCTCGGTCCCGATGACAACAGCGTCGTCACGCCGGACACCGTGCCATATCTGACCAACAGCGGCGTGCCGGTCCTGACCTCGGCCACCAGCGACACCCTGACCGACTCCGATGCCACCAACGTAATTTTCCGGCTGCGCGCGCCGGAGCGCGTCTATAGTCTGGCGCTGGCAACCTATCTCGTCGAAGACCTGGGCATGACCTCGGTGGCCGTCGTCCAGACCGATGTGGCGTCCACCGAGGCGGTGTTGGCCTTCGAGCGCGCGCTGACCGCCGCCGGAATCCCGCTGGCCGACCGCATCCAATCCCCCGGCGGCACGACCATCGGCGAGCAGGTGTCCCGGTTGTTGGCCCTCAATCCCGGCGCGGTGGCGATGTGGGGGCCAGTGGCCGATGCCGCCGAACTGCTGCGCCAACTGCGGGACGCGGGCTGGACGGGCCGGTTTGTCTACCGCCACGCCGAAGAAGCCGCCCGCACCGACGCGCTGTCCAACTCGCTCGGCAACGGCATGATCGGCGCGACGTCGTGGTCCTATGCGTTTGACGGGCGGGCAACGCGCATTTTCCTGCGCGATTACGTGGTCGCCTTCGGGCAGGTGCCGGGACCGCTGGCGGCGGCGGCCTATGACGGAATGTGGATGCTGCGCGCCGCCATCATTGCGCGGGGACCCGCTCCCGCCGCGCTGAAAGCCGCCCTGATCGGAGCCGCCCCGCTCACGCTGGTGCAGGGAACGCTGCACCCCATCGAATACGCCAACGGCGACCTGTCGCGGCTGGTGGTGGTCTACGAACTGGGGCTGCGCGGCGGATCGATTGTGCGCGCCCGGTTCGATGAGGCCAACCGGATCGCGCTGGACGCGGGCGCACCCATCGCGGGCGATGCGACTGCCGTGCCGGGCGGTGATACCGGCGATACCGGCGGCACCCCGGCAAATACCCCGTTCCCGACCGCCACGCTGCAAGGAACCTGGATTCGCGTGACCGTGAACGTGCTCAACGTGCGGACCGGGCCGAGCTTTGAGTATGACAAGATCGGCGAAGTCGAACTCAACGACCAGTTACGCATCCTGGGCGCAATTTCCGACTATAGCTGGCTGGCGATTGACTTCCAGGGCGGCGTCGGCTGGATCAAGACCGAGTACGCCGAGGTGCTGGGCGACCTGGGCGCGGTGTCGATCATCCAGGCCCCGCCTACCCCGACTCAGGCCGCCACCCCCACGCCGACGCTCAACCCCAATCCCGATATCGTGATCGATACGGTGGTGCTCAGCCCAACCAACCCGGTGCCCGGTCAGCCCTTCACCGCGACGGTGACGGTGCGCAATGCGGGCGGCGGCGCGGCGGGCCGTTTCGCGGTGGCGGCGACCTGGAAACCGGGCGACGTGTATACCTCTAACTTCGTGGAGGGATTGGCCGGGGGCCAGTCCACCCAGGTCCAGTTGACCGCCACGCTGCCGGGAACGGGTACTCAGCAGGTGGGCGTCGTCGCGGACCTGAATAAAGAAGTGACCGAACTCAACGAGGATAACAACGTCTACAACGTCACCTACCGCGCCGACTACCCGCTGTTCACCAGCCAATCCGGGGTGCAGTTGAACGCCTTCGACGAATGGGACCTGTACGGCGGTACACCCGACATCCTGTGGGACGGCTACAACATCGCCATGAAAAACGGCTCGGTGATCGGCATCATCAACGGCCAGACGTTTGAAACGGTCGATTACGATATGCTGAACGCGGGCGTGGTGAATAACACGATTGGCTACGGGACCGACAAAGTGCTGTCCGGCATGATCTACGGCCTGTATACCGCCGAAGGACAGCGGGCCGTGCTGCGCGTGGACAATCGCCAGGGCGAGACGATCTGGATCAGCTACCGGGTGTATAACGGTACGCCGTAGCCTCACCCCCTAAATCCCCCTCTCCAGCAAGCAGAGCTAGAGAGGGGGACTTGCACGTTTGCCGCTGCTTGTTTTCTCCCCCCTCTCCATTTCGAAATGGAGGCGCAACCTGCGGTTGCGTTGGGGCCGGGGGTGAGGCCGTTTTCACCCACACATCCCAAGTCAGCAACAAGTCATTCGTGGCCCCCCCTACACCACCGCGCCCACCAGGATCAGGACCGCCGCTGTGCTCTTGATATACGGGCACAGGCGCATCGGTAGAATCGATGTGCGCGCCCCGGTAAACGCGCTCAGGACGGCCAGCGCGCCCAACATCAGCACGACGGCGATATATACCAGCGTTGCCAGCGATTCGCCGGAATCGCCGGTCAGCGTGACGGCCAGCACCAATACGCCCAGAAAAATCAGCGTCATACCTTCCGCGATCCATTCCATCATGATGATGTAACGGTTATCGTCCGAGAGCGGGCCGAATCCGGTCACGACGTTGCGAGTCGGGAAAAGATGCCCGGCTCCCCATAATGCGGCGATCAACCCGCCGATAGCCAGCAATATCTCGTTCATGGTAACTCCTGTTCAAGTCTGAGGGCAGCGGCGTAAGCGGGAAATTGCGCGTTCACAACACACCATCTCCTACGATGCGCAGTGATGAAACGTTGCGCAGTACAGATTGTAAAACCCCAATTTGCGCATCCAGTCGTCTAGATGTATAAATATGTCAGCGCTCACATATTTTGCTAGATAGTTTTGCACGGCAACCGTCAAATAGTTTAAATCACGGGTAAGTCGGCATGGCATCACCAACCCAACCCATCTTCCCCCCCCAACATTTCCCCTGTAAGGAGGTTTTATAGTGGCTGCCGAATACGCCCTGCAGATGGTGAACATCGAAAAGTATTTTGGCCGGGTGTGCGCCCTCCGAAATGTCAATATCGCCATCGGTAGCAACGAGATCGTCGGGCTGATTGGCGACAACGGCGCGGGAAAATCCACCATGGTCAAGGTGCTGACCGGCGTGCATCGTCCCACCAGCGGCGACATGTACATCGCCGGGCGCAAAGTAGACCCGCGCCGCTACAGCGTCAAGCGCGCGCACGAGTACGGCATCGAAACCGTGTACCAGGACAAGTCCCTGGGCGAAAAACAGGTCCTATGGCGCAACTTTTTTATCGGTCGCCAGGTCACGCTGCCGTTTGGCTTCATCAACGTCAAGAAAGAAAAAGAGATCGCCCAGGAAATCATGCTCAATACCATCGGCTTTCGGGGACGCGGGATCACGGTCGACTCGAAGGTCAGTAAATTGTCCGGTGGCGAGCGTCAGGGCGTGGCGATTGGGCGCGCGATGCATTTCGAGGCCGAATTGATTGTGCTGGACGAACCAACCGTCGCGCTCTCGCTGAAGGAAGTGCGCAAGGTGCTCGACTTCGTACACCAGATCAAAGTCGGCGGCAAGGCGTGCATCTACATCAGCCACACCATTACCGATGTGTACGAAGTGGCCGACCGCTTTATTGTCATGGATCGCGGCGAGATCGTCGGCGATATCCGCAAAGAAGATACCAGCTTGCAGGAACTGGACCAGTATTTGCTGTCCTACTCGCATGGCCTGAGAGATCGAGCAGAATAGCCTATGACTCAAATACGCTCATTTATACGTGCTTTTAGCAAAATCGAAGGGGTGGCCGTTGCCGGGGTGCTGGCGCTGCTGTATGTCGTGTTTATCATGACCTCGCCGGAAGTATTCACCAAGCCGCGCATTTACACCTCGTTCATGCAGACCATCTCGCCCCAGTTGATCATCGGGCTGGCGCTGACGTTCGTGATTACCGCCGGGGAAATCGACCTGAGTTTTCCGGCAGTGGTGGCGCTTGGCGGCTTCATGTTTGTGTGGGCCTATAATCACATTGACGGCGCGATGGGTCCCTGGATCGGTTTGGCGCTGGCGCTGCTGGTCGGAGCCGGGATCGGCTGGATCAACGGGATAATGGTGGCCCATCTCGGTGTACCGTCGATCATGGCAACCCTGGCCGCCCAGTTCTTCTGGTACGGCGTCACGATCCTGGTGGCGGACGGTAAATCCATCGCCCTGACCGGCATCCGTGACGAACCGATTTACGAAGTTTTTGTCGGGCGCATTCAGGGAATTTTGCCCGATCAGCGCGGCGTCCCGGTCGGATTACCGGCCCAGGCGGTGTGGGCGTTGGCGATGACGATCTTCATGTGGTTCATCCTCAACCGCCACAAATTCGGCGAAGCCGTGATGTTCATCGGCGACAATCCTGACGTGGCGCGCGTGATGGGCATCAACGTCGAAGCGACCCGCGTCCAGTTATTCGTCATGATGGGCGTGATGGCGGCGTTTGCCGGGGTGATCCTGACGTTGGATATTAACGTGTTCTTCCCCACGCAAGGAGAGGGATATCTCCTGCCGGTGATGGCGGCGGTCTTCATCGGCGGGACCTCGATTGCGGGCGGTGTCGGCGTGATCGTCGGGACATTCTTCGGGGCGTACATCATCGGCTCGCTGGAAGCCGGGGTCGTCGCGTCCGGGATCAGCGGCTACTGGGTGCAGTTGGTCAAGGGGCTGGTAATGGGGGCCTCGATCATCCTCAACATCCTGCTTGGCGAAGGGCGGATCGCGGGATATTCCGAAAAATTGCGCCAATGGGGAGTCCCAATGGGCGGCAGCAGCGGCAGCAGTTACGGCGGTGGGAATGGCGGTGATAGGGCGTCCATTCCAGAAGCGCCGCCCCCCGATGCGGCATAGAAACAATAAAATTCAGCGGTTGGGGCAGTTCACGAATTGCCCCAACCGGGATAGATAGCTTAAGATCAATATCAGAATGGATTTGAGGTGATAGGGAACGCGCACCAACGCGCGGTACCGAAAAAAGGAGGTGTTGGACTGGCGATACGAAAATCAACTGCACCATGTCATACCTTCTGACAAAAAATTTCCAGCAGGTCTAGTAAAAGGAGAATTTTAGCAATGAAGCGCATTTGGATTTTGCTCGTACTCGTGATGGTGGTCGCACTGGTAGCCCCGGCAGGGCACCAGAAGACCGAAGCGCAAGACAAGATCGTGATCTACATGCAGATGGGCGGGAACGAAGGCGATCCGTCGGTGCTGGCCCGCACAACCGGCGCGCGCGCCGCTGCGGAAGCGCTCGGCATTGAACTGCACGAGCAGTATTCCGGCTGGGACCCCCAGACCATGATCGAACAGTTCCGCGAAGCCATCGCCGCTGGGCCGGATGGCATCGCCATCATGGGCCATCCCGGTGAAGATGCCATGATGCCGTTGGTCGATGAGGCCATCGCGCAGGGCATCATCGTCACCAGTGGCAACAACCCGATGCCCAACATCGAGGCCAAGTACCAGACTCTGGGCTTTGGTTATGCCGGGGCCGACCTGTACCAGGGTGGCTACCTGACCGGTACCGCGATGATCGCGGCGGGTCTGCAAGCGGGCGACAAGGCGCTGGTGTACGACATCTGGCACCAGGAAAGCCGCAGCGTCAGCTCCCAGGGCGTGTTCGACGCGCTGGTGGATGCCGGGCTGGAAGTTGAAAAACTGGATATGTCGAACGAAGTAGACACCGAAGCGTCACTGGCGATCCCGGTCCTGGTCGCCTACCTGGAAGCCAACCCCGACCTGAAGGCGATTGGCACGCAGCACGGCAATATCACCGCCGTTCTGCCGCAGGTGCTGCAAGAAGCGGGCAAGGCCCCCGGTGACGTCATCGTCGGCGGTATCGACCTCGGCCCGGCCACGATTGCCGGTATCCGCGACGGCTACATCAGCGCCAGCTTTGACCAGGTGCTGTATCTCCAGGGCTTCTACCCGGTCCAGCAAATCTGGCTGACCAAGAACTACCTGATCCCCGGCCTGCACCTGAACACCGGTGTTGGCACGGTGACTCCTGCGAACATCGACGCCATCGCGCCGTTGATCGAGGCGGGCTACCGCTAAGCCGTAGAAATAGCGTGGCTGGCTGTAACCGGCTGTAGCTGAATAGATTCGGGGCGGGTGTGCGCACTCGCCCCGTTTTTTTGTGTTTTCGCCCCGATCCTCGGTTGGGGCGTAGTCGGATGTGGGGATAGAAAATTTTTTCACCACAGAGACACGGAGGGCAGGACTACAGAATAGCGTGATTGCATAGGTGGTTTACCCCTCCCCTAAATCCCCTCCCCGTAAAC
>JAFGTJ010000413.1 GCA_016934195.1 Anaerolineae bacterium
CTGCTGCTGGCGGGACGCGCCATGCGCGAAGGCACGTTCACCGTCGGGGATTTCGCGCTGTTCGCCTTTTACCTGGAATTCGTCAGCGAACTGACAGCCTTTGCCGGACTGCTGCTGGCGCGTTACAAGCAGATCGGCGTGTCGGTGGAGCGCATGTACCGGCTGATGGAAGGCGCGCCGGATGACGCGCTGGTGCAGTTCAGCCCGATCTACATTGAGGGCATACTGCCCGACCTGCCCGAACCGGTCAAGACCGGGGCCGATATCCTGAACGACCTGCGCGCCGAGGGACTGACCTACCACTATCCCAACACCGACAACGGGATCGCTGGCATCGACCTGCACCTGCGGCGCGGCCAGTTTACCGTGATCACCGGGCGGATCGGGTCCGGCAAAACGACGCTGCTGCGCGTGCTGCTCGGTTTGCTGCCGAAAGACGAGGGCGCGGTGTACTGGAACGGCGCGGCGGTCGAAAATCACGGGGATTTCTTCGTGCCACCGCGCAGCGCCTATACATCCCAGGTGCCGCGCCTGTTCAGTGAGCCGCTGCGCCACAATGTCCTGATGGGTCTGCCCAAAGACGATGACGCGATCCGGGACGCGATCCATGCCGCCGTGATGGAAATGGACCTGGAAGAACTCGAAGACGGGCTGGAAACCATGCTCGGCCCGAAGGGAGTCAAGCTTTCCGGCGGGCAGATTCAGCGGACCGCTGCGGCCCGTATGTTCCTGCGCCAGCCGGAACTGCTGGTCTTTGATGACCTGTCGAGCGCGCTGGACGTGGAAACCGAAGCGACGTTGTGGGAGCGTGTTTTTGAGAACGGCGGCGCGACCTGCTTAGTCGTTTCGCACCGCAAGGCGGCGCTGCGCCGGGCCGATCATATCATCGTGCTGAAAAACGGGCGCATCGAGGCTGAAGGCGCGCTCGATCACCTGCTCGACACGTCCGAGGAATTTCGCTCATTATGGGAAGGCGATCTCGAACCGGATGAGTCGCCGGTTCTCGAAGCGGTCAGTATAGTAGGGGAAACGGAACCCGTTCCGGTCGCCGCGCCGATGGATTAAGCTTTCCCCATAAGTGATACTGTTGGCGGACGGATTGGCCCCTATCCCCCGCGCCCCCTGCCGGGCGCGTCCCCCTTTCCCCATCCGAGATGGAGAAAGGGGGGTTATCCGTGCGCGGTTCGGGGTCTCCCCTCTCTGGCTTTGCTGGAGAGGGGCCGGGGGTGAGGCCGTTTTTTAACCGGCGGCGAGCGCCTGGGCAATGGCCCGGATATGATCCGGCGTACTGCCGCAGCACGCCCCGATGATGCGCGCGCCCTTGTCTCGCGCACGCACCGCATACGCGGCCATCACGTCCGGCGCGGCGTCGTACACGGTTTCTCCGTCCACCATACGCGGCACTCCGGCGTTAGCCTTCGCCACCAGAACCACCGCCGGATCAACCGCCTGCATAGCGACGATAGACGCTTCAAGTTCGTCGGGACCTTTGCCGCAGTTGGACCCGACCGCCACCACGCCCAGATCGCGCAGCGCTTCGAGCGCGGCTCCCGGTTTGACGCCCATCATGGTCCGCCCGTGCGTATCGAACGACATGGTTGTCACGAGCGGAAACGCTTTATCCGCGCGGCGGGCACCGGCTGCCGCCGCCCGCACTTCTTCCAGGTCCGACATGGTTTCGATCCACAGCACATCCACGCCGCCCGCGATCAGGGCGCGCGCCTGCTCCTCGAACATGCTGGCCGCGTCCTCGAAACTTAATGTGCCCATCGGGGCCAACATCTGGCCGGTCGGTCCCATCGACCCGGCGACCACCACCGGCTGATCGACCGCATCGGCGGCGGCCCGCGCCACCTGGGCAGCGGCGGTGTTGAGTTCCGCCGTCCGGTCGCCGACGCCGTGCGCGTCCAGGCGGGCGCGGCTGCCGCCGAAAGTGTTGGTCAGCACGATCTGCGCGCCCGCTGCGATATAGGCTTCGTGAATGGCGCGCACGTCGGCGGGACGATCCACGTTCCACAGTTCCGGGCACTCGCCGCGTTCGAGGCCGCGCGCAAACAGCATGGTGCCCATTGCGCCATCGGCAATCACCGGCTGGCCGGATTCGAGCAGGGTGTGTAGTGTCGTTCGCATCTGATCAAAAACTCCTCAGCATGTTTCAAAACCTATCCCAAACAGCAAAAAAGGGGCGCATAGTGGCCCCTTGCTCAATCAATAATGGGGCGAAGCTAGGTCACGTCGCCGGGTTTTTCGGTTTCTTCAGCAAGAATTTCTTGCGTCGCGGTGGGCGCATGGGGCAGCACGCGCGCCACACTGGATAACAGTTCGGTTGGGCCGAAAGGCTTGGTGATATAATCGTCCACTTTGGCGATATGCAGGCCGAGCACCTTGTCGATGCTCTGCGCTTTGGCCGTCACTACGATCACCGGAATGTGCATGATCTGCTCGTTGGCTTTCATCTGCTGGTAGACTTCCCAGCCGTCCATGTCGGGCATCATCAAGTCGAGCAGCACAAGATCGGGTTGAATGTGCTCGATGGCTTCCAAACCTTCTTCGCCGCCCACTGCCCCGATTACATCATAGCCCCGGCGCGTCAAGATGAGCTTGACCAGCTCGATCATTTCGGGATCATCTTCGATGCAAACGACTTTAATGGCCTTGCTATTATCTGCCATCGTACCTGTGACCTCCACACCAGCCCATAAACCCAACCAGGAATTGTGATATCGATCCTGTTACGATTTGTCAATTGCTAGTCTACCATAGGCGTCTGGCCTGTGTCTATATGCCTAACCACACACGCCAACGCGCCGCCGATTGTACAAATATGTCATTCGGCATCGATTGAGCACGGGATTCAGCCGGGGTGGTTGTTTGGTAGAGTTATCGAATTCCCTGGAAATTTGAGCATGGGACAATTGCTTGTAGTCGCACAAACGGCCTCACCCCTGGTCCCTCGCCATTCAAAACAGAGCGGGAGATTTAAGAGGTGAGGCCGTTTTTAAACCGACAGGGACTACTGGCTGTATGCTGGTAGCTGAGCGCTGACTAATCTTCTCGCTCGCTGATCGGAATCCAGGTCTGGGATTCTGGCCCGATATAGTTCCCGCGCGGGCGGATCAGGCGGTTATCCTGCCACTGCTCGATGATGTGCGCCGACCAGCCCGCAATACGCGACATGGCAAACAACGGCGTCATCATGTCGGATTCGATGCCGATGGCGTCCAGCACAATCGCGCTGTAGTAGTCCACGTTGGGGAATAACTTGCGTTCCTGGAAATACGCATCGGCGGCGGCGAGATCGGCCAGTTTATTCGCTACATCCAGCAGGCCGCATTTCTCGCGCGCCTTACACAGCGCTTCGGCGTGCTGCTTGAGAATCACCGCGCGTGGATCGGGCGTCTTATAGACGCGGTGTCCGATGCCCATAATGCGACGGCCCTTTTCCTTGACTTCGTTCTTGAACCATGTTTCCACGCTGCTCGCCTTGCTGACTTCGCGGAACATGCGCATCGCGGCTTCGTTCGCGCCGCCGTGCTTCGGCCCTTTCAGCGACCCGATAGCGGCGGTTACGGCGCTGTAAAGATCGCCGTCGGTGCTGGTCACGACGCGGCTGGTGAATGTGCTGGCGTTCATGCCATGATCAGCCAGCAGCACCAGGTACACGTTCACGGCGTTCACTTCCACCTGTTCGGGTTCGCGCCCATGCAGCATGTAGAGGAAATTGGCGGCCAGATTCAGATCGTCACGCGGGGCAAGCGGTTCTTTGCCGCTGCGGATACGTGCCCAGGCCGCGATAATGGTCGGGATTTTGGCGGTGAGGTGCATTGCTTTGCGGTAATTGGCGTCCTGGCTGTTGTCTTCCGCCGCCGGATCGTGCAGACCGAGCGCCGATACTGCCGTCCGCAGCACGGCCATCGGGTGCGCGTTGACCGGGTAGCTTTTCATGGCATTGACGACCGGGGCAGGCAGCGTCATGAATTCGTTGAGCGTGCCCTGGAAACGCTTCAACTGCTTGGTGGTGGGCAGTTCGCCGTACCACAGCAGGAACGTAATTTCCTCAAAGGAAGCGTGTTCGGCCAGATCGTAGATGTCATACCCGGTATAGGTCAGCCTGCCGATATCGCCCTGGACACGGCTTAGCCTGGTGTCCGCAATGACGATACCTTCCAGGCCCTTGCTCTGAGTTTGTCCCTCAGCCATTGGTGATCTTCGCTCCTGACGTTATGATAAGGACCAGTATTGTCTTGTTAGATGCAAAAATGCCATGATGAGATTCATCGGTGAATAGTGTCGAATATAGCAAGAGTAGGCGGTGTTCCCCAAGAATCTTGTGCATTTCATATGATTGGCATTTGGGTTGAGGATGATTTAAAATGCCGCTGAAATAGTGCAGTTTACCGATTTAGGATTGTTTGGGAGGCGTGCTGAATGACGACATTGGTTACAACCGTTACCGAAACGCTGCGCTACCGGGGCAAAATCGGCCAGTGGAGTTGGGTGCTGCACCGGCTCTCCGGCCTGGGGACGGTGCTCTTCCTGATTTTGCACGTCATTGATACGTCGTGGGCCGCTTTTTACCCGGACGAATACGCCAAAGCCATCGCCCAATACCAGAGTCCACTGTTTACCATCGGCGAGTTTGGGCTGGTGGCGTGTGTGGTCTATCACGCCTTTAATGGGCTGCGCATCATCCTGTTTGACTGGAGGCCGGAATGGTGGGCTTACCAGCAGCGCGCCGCGCGGATCGTGTTTGCCCTGACGATCCTGGTGCTGCTGCCGACCTTCGCCTTGATGCTCGGCCACGTCATCGACTACTACGACGGCGATCCCGATCCCGCCTCACTGACCGACATCATCGAAACGCAAAGCCAGTTCGCGCTCGGCTTCGTGGTGATCGTGACGGCGGCGCTGGTTCTCTCGGCGCTGTACGGCGTGATCACACGGCAGGGCGCGGGTTTTGAACTGCCCGGTCGCCTGGAAGCGACGTTATGGTCGTTTATGCGGCTGTCCGGGGTGCTGATTCTGCCGCTGGTCTTCGGCCACCTGGCGATGATGCATGTCATCCAGGGCGTATTTGATATCACCGGCTCCGGGATCGAAGTCGTCGGCACCGATATCGTCAACCAGAGCGGGCAGGCGGTGGAATTCGTCGGCGCGCGGTGGGATATGCTGGTCGCCGGAGTCGCCATCTGGCGCGTGTACGATGCCGTGCTGCTGGCGCTGGTGGTCGTACACGGTTTTAACGGCCTGCGCTACGTGGTCAACGATTACGCGCACCACCCGGTCGTCAATCGCGCGCTGAACTGGGCGTTGGTCTTCGGGATGGTGGCCTTGATCGTCCTGGGCGCGGCGGCTTTGATCGCGGGTGTGGATAATACCGCGCAGCAGATCGCCATTGATATGAATGCCAGCGCCTCACCGTAGATTCTTTGAGGGACACGATAACACCATGCAAATACACGAATTTGAAGCCGTGATTGTGGGCGCAGGCGGAGCCGGGTTGATGGCTGCGCTCTACGCCTCGCGCCAGGTCAAAACCGCCGTGATCAGCAAGCTTTACCCCACCCGGTCGCATACCGGCGCGGCGCAGGGCGGTATCGGCGCGGCGCTGGGCAACCTGGAAGAAGATCGTCCGCTGTGGCACGCCTTCGATACCGTCAAGGGCGGCGATTATCTGACCGATCAGGACGCCGCGCTGGTCCTGGCCGAAGAAGCCGTCAGCGCCGTGATCGAACTGGAACACCTCGGCCTGCCCTTCGACCGCACGCCGGACGGACGCATCTCGCAGCGGCGGTTTGGCGGGCATACCAGCGGATTCGGCGGGAAGCCGGTGCGCCGCGCCTGCCACGCTGCCGACCGTACCGGGCACATGATCCTGCAAACGCTGTACCAGCAGTGCATCAAAAACGACGTCACGTTTTTTGACGAATTTCACGTTGTAGACCTGATCCGCAGCGGGGAAACCGTCGCGGGCGTGGTCGCCGTGCATATCGACTCCGGTGAACTGCACATTTTCCACAGCAAAGCGGTCTTATTTGCGACCGGCGGGTGGGGCAAGGTCTGGGAAATTTCCAGCAATGCCCATTCCCTGACTGGCGATGGCAACGTCTTGGCCTACCGCCGGGGCGTCCCGATGCAGGACATGGAATTCTTCCAGTTCCACCCGACCGGCATTTATAAAATGGGCATCCTGATCACCGAGGGCGTCCGGGGCGAGGGCGGCGTGCTGCTCAATGACAAGGGCCAGCGCTTCATGGAACGCTACGCGCCGAGCATCAAGGATTTGGCGAGTCGCGACGTGGTATCGCGCGCGATTTATCTGGAAATGCAGGCCGGGCGCGGGATCAAGGGCCGCCGCTACGTGCATCTGGACATCACGCCGGAAACGGTCAACCGCTACCTGGCCGAAGCGGGCGAAAGCCGCCGCATTGATCGTGAGTATATCGAGGCCAGGCTGCCCGATATCCTGGATTTTTGCCGGACGTACCTGGGCGTGGACCCGGTAACAGAACCCATGCCGGTCCAGCCAACGGCCCATTACGGTATGGGCGGCATCCCGACCGACCTGGACGGGCGGGCCGTGATCGATGCGCAGCGAACGCCGTTCCCCGGCCTGTACGCGGCGGGCGAGTGCGCGTGTGTGAGCGTACACGGCGCGAATCGCCTGGGAACCAACAGCCTGACCGACCTGATCGTCTTCGGGCGGCGGGCGGGTAAACACATGGCCGAGTTCTGCCAGGGCGCGCGTTTGCCCGCGCTGCCGGACAATCCCGCCGGGGAAGTCCAGGCCGAGATCGAGCGCATCCGGCAGGCCGATGGAAGCCGCAAGCCCTACCAGATTCGGACCGAGATGCAGGAAGTCATGATGGAGCATGTCGGCGTGTTCCGCACCGCTGACGGTATGAA
>JAFGTJ010000414.1 GCA_016934195.1 Anaerolineae bacterium
GGGTTTCTTTCTGGTGCTTCGCTTTGCATTTCCATCCATTTTGGATAGATTTGCTGGCTTCCTGTCACTATGCTGTTGTTAAGGTGCCACTCGTCGGAACAAAGTTAGTTGGGTCAGGGCAACAAAAACGCCGTGTGTTATCACACTCGGCGGGGGCAAAAGCAATTGAGAAACCGTGATTGGCTTTCAAGTCTGCTTAAGCGATGGAGTTGCCCCCCTTCGTTCACTTTGTATAGAACCTGCATTCCCACTTGCGCAGGACTGCGTTGTTCTCGGTCGAGCGTGGACACATCTTACCACCCCAAAATGGGGGCGTCAAGGGCAAATCCAGAAATTGCTCAAAACTCGTTAGAAAGCGAAATAAAACCACCTGCCAACACGCAGTTTTGCGGGAAAACGTGGGTAAATGTGCGAAATTTACATCTCGTGACGGCCCTCGAACGCGCGCAGCAGCGTCACCGGGTCCACGTATTCCACGTCACCGCCGGTCGGCAGGCCGCGCGCCAGTCGTGTCACCTTGACGCCCGACGCGGCCAGTTGGCGCTGTAGATACATGGCGGTCGCGTCGCCTTCCATGCCGGGATTGGTGGCGATGATGACTTCTAACACGTCGCCCGCCTGGATGCGGACCACCAGTTCGCGAATTTTCAGATCATCCGGGCCGATGCCGTCTACCGGCGAGATCGCGCCGTGCAGGACGTGGTACAGGCCCCTGTACGCGCCCGTTCGCTCGACTGCCAGCACGTCCAGCGGCGCTTCGACCACCACGACCTGGGTCCGGTCGCGGTGGGTGTCGGCGCAGATCGGGCACGGATCATTCTCGGTGATGTTGAAACAGGTCGAGCAGTAGCGCGTTTTTGCCTTGAGATCGCCAATGGCCCCGGCCAGCGTGAGAGAGAGTTCGTCCGGCGCGCGCAGCAGGTAATAGGTCAGGCGCGAGGCTGTTTTGGGGCCTATGCCCGGTAGACGCGACAACGCCTCGATCAGATCGGTGACGGGCTGGGGGATTGCTTTGCTCACAATATATCCCTTGATGGCTAATTGAAATCGCTTATGGGAGGTCCCACCTAAACGATACCTATATTGTAACCACGTTCGCGCGCAGGACCATTCCGGTCCAGAATAACACGGGTCTAGTTTAACCGAAAGGAATTCCTTCAATGGGAAAAATGCGTAAGGTGCAGCTTGTGGTGCTGGTTATTTTCCTTTGCGGCGGGTTGGTCCCTAATCTGCACGCGCAATCGGATAGGGTGCGGATTTTGCTTGAAGCGCAAAACGGCCAAACATGGGACGACGATACCCTGAGCCAAACCGTAGTGATCATCAGAAACCGCCTGGAAGGACTTGATCTGGCGGACGTTATCGTCCAGCGCCAGGGGGACTCTAGAATCTCGGTCGAAGTATCCAGGGAAGCCGTTAACGCAGCGCTGTTAGAGGCGTTACTCAGGCCAGGACTGCTCGAGTTCGTTGATTTCTCGACGGTTTCTGCTGGCGCGATAGAAAACGGCGCGTGTATCCTGACGACGGAACAGGTGCGGCTAGCTGAGGCCCGTTTACCTGAAGGCGAAACACCGAGAGCGTATACCGCTTACACCTGCGCGGACGGCACACCGGCATTGCTTAAAGCTGATGGACAACCGTTCCAAACGGTCATGCTCGGCGCAGGGATCGCAGATGCAGCGGCAGAAGCGAATGAGCAGATCGGCAATGATTATGTGGTGTATTTCGTTTTGAAAAGCGGCGCGGAGGATGCGGACAGTTTTATCGACTATGTAGCGAATCATCCGAATACCGCGCTCGCTATCGTGCTGGATGGACGGCTGCTTTCTGCCCCGGTGATTCAAGCGGGACTCTCGGAATCCGCGCGCGCGGGAACAATGGATAGTGGTTACATCGCGGGGAATTTTTCACGAGACGAGGCCCGTTTACTGGCGGCCCAGATCAAATACGGTGCGTTTCCGCTGTTGTTGCAGATCGTGAGCGTGGCCGGTTAATCAGGGCACCCCGGCCAGGGAATCAGCCCCTCTCCCTAACCCCCTCCCCACAAGTGGAGAGGGGGAATTGGGAAGTGAACCGCGTGCAAAAATTAACCGAGCAAACCGCCCAGACCACCGGGCAGCATCGCATCCAGGCCGCCGGTTACACCTTCCATGCGCTCGGCGGCGAACGTCTGGCTTTGCTCAATGGCCTGATTGACCGCTGCCAGCAGCAAATCCTGCAAATCGGTCAGCCATTCCTCGTCACTGGTGTCGATGGCGTCCGGGTTGATCGTGATCGACTTGACCACCTGTTTCCCGGTGATTACAACCGTAACCGCGCCACCGCCCACACTGGCCTCAATCGTTTCATCTTCCAGCGCGGCCTGCGCCGCCGCCATGTCGTCCTGCATCTTCTGGACCTGGCGCATCAGGGACGCCTGGCTGGGCATTCCACCAGACGGGCCACCGAAGCTGCTACGTTTTCTCTTCGACATTACCTTTACTCCTAATAAATTCACTCATCCAGATCGGTCAGTTCGCCGCCCAGTTCGTTGACGCCAAAGGCCAGTACGTCATCCTCGGCCAACAACTGATCGATATCGTGCGAATGCTCGCCGGATTCCCCGACGATGACCACTTTACAATGCAGCGGCACGCCTAACACGTCGGCCAATGACTGTTCGAGCGCCGCCCGCTTCTCCGGTATTTCGATCTGCTGCTTAAAAATCTCGTTGCGCACACCCAGGATCAGCAGGTCGCCGCGCAAATCACGCGGAGTCGCGTGCGCCAACAACGCGGGCAGCAGCGGATTCCGGGCATCGGCGGCGCGCAATACGTCCGGCCAGCGCGCGGCCACATCCCGAATGCGCAGATCGGTCCCGGTATCATCCCCGGCAGACTGGACGGGCGGCGCACCAGATGGCATCTGGTCCGTTGGTGGGGGCAAATCGTCCTGAGTGCGGCCTGCACTGCGCGGCGCGGCGCGGGATGCAGTATGCGCCGTGCGCGAACGCGGCGCGGGTTCCGGCTCGTCTTCGATCACAGGCTTGATGCTGTCCAGAAACGCGAGTTCCAGCGGTAACTGGGGCTGCCAGCCGCCCTGCCACTCGCTGATCGCCCCGTTAAAGGCGCGGATCGCGGCTAACAGCGCCTTGCGCCCGATGCCGTCCGCCTGGATGTGAATCGCGGCGCGGCGTTCTTCGGTCGCGTCCAACAGCGCGTCTCCGGCCATCTGGTACAACACGACCTGCCGCAAATGTTCGATCACCTGCCGCCCGAACTGGCGCGGATCGGTGCCGCCGTCTATCGTGTGGTTGATAATGTCCAACCCGGCGGCGGCGTTATTTTCGATGATAGCCTGGGCCAGTTCGACTACATTCTGACCGCTGGCCGTACCCAGGATATCGGCGGCCATTTCCAGCGAAATGTGAGCATCAGGATCGGCGATTAACTGGTCCAGCAGGCTGATGCTGTCGCGGACGCTGCCGGTCCCTTCACGCGCGATCAGTTCCAGCGCGGCCCAGTCGATTGAGACGCCTTCCCCCTCCGCGATCAGGGCCAGCCGTTCTGTGACCTCCGCCAGCGAAACGCGCCGGAACTCGAACATCAGGCAGCGGCTTTTGATCGTCGCCGGGACCTTGTTGATCTCGGTGGTCGCCAGCACAAAAATCGCGTGGGCGGGCGGTTCTTCCAGCGTCTTGAGCAGCGCGTCAAACGCCGCGCCGGAAAAACGGTGTACTTCGTCGATGATGTAGACCTTGAACTGGCCCTCGCTGGGCGCAAACGCGATCTTGTCGCGCAGATCGCGCACGTCGTCCACGCCGGTATGGGAGGCGGCGTCGATCTCGATCAGGTCCAGGTAACGGGCTTCGTTCACGGCCAGACAGTGAGGGCATTCGTTACAGGGCTTGATACCGGGATCGGGATGCTGACAGTTGACGGCTTTCGCCAGCAGGCGGGCGCTGGTGGTTTTGCCGGTGCCGCGCGGCCCGCTGAACAGGTAGGCGTGACGGATGCGGCCCTGGTGCAGCGCATTACGCAGCGTGCGGGTGATGTGATCCTGGCCGATCACATCCTCAAAGGTCTGGGGTCGCCACTTCAAATAAAGAGCCTGGGCGGGCACAGTTGATCCTCCGTGTGGAAATAATCTGCGCTTAGTGTAGCAAGCCGCTGCAACGTTCCGCAAATCTTAACGCTATTGGCGCGCAAGCTGGTATAATAGCGCGAAATGGGATTAGTTTATACTAGTCAAGGAGTTACCGTAATGCGTATTGGTGGTTTGGGAACACCCGAATTGATCTTGATCCTGGCGATTGTGATGCTGCTGTTCGGCGTGGGCCGCGTCTCCAAGATCGGCGGCGAGATGGGATCGGCGATCCGCGAGTTCCGTAAGGGCCTGCGCGGAGACGAGAAAGAAACGACCGACGACGAGCAGAAAAGCTAGCCTCACCCCCCGGCCCCCTCTCTACGTTGTGGAGAGGGGGAGTTCGGTGTGCGATTAAGGTCCCCTCTCCACCACATGGAGAGGGGATTTAGGGGCGAAGCTATTCCGGGGTCGCCTCGGCAAAAGTGGGCGCACTGTCGCCGATGCGGAAAGACCCCTGCACCTGCCCGGCAGAATCGGTCAGCGTCAGGGTGTCGCCGTCGGCCCAGGCCGGAAGTTCGCGGCCCCAATAAAGGGCGGCGGGCGTGTTGGGTCCCTGGCGCGTGAAGACCATCAGGCGCGAACCGGGCTGCATTCGCACTTCCGGGAAGCGGAATATGTTGCCGCGTTCGTTGGCAAGCGTCCAACCCTGGAGCGAGATCGCGTCGCCCTGGTTGCGCAGATCGACCGCTTCGCTGTTCACGTTGCCCCACTCTACCACGTCCGCGATCACGACCTGCGCGTTGACAACCGTCGGCGGCAGCGTGAGTGTGGGCGAGGTGCGCGTCAATTCAAACGGCGTATTGGTCGGCTGCGGCACCGGAGTCGGCGTCGTCAATATGTCGCAGCCCTCGACCGGAATCACCAGCACATCCCCAATTTGCAGCCGTGTTACGTCGTCTTCGGTCATGCCGTTGGCAATCAGGATCTCACCCGGCAGAACGCCGTACTGCTGCGCAATCGTGATAATGACCTCGCCGGACTGGACAATGTGGCGGATACAGCCGTCGCCTTCCAGCGTGGCGGGCGCTTCGCCGGGGGGCGGATCGGTGGGGATGGGTGGCAGCAGCGCCGGGTCAATGGTGGCAACTGCCGTTGTTTCGGGCAGCGCGATCCCCTCATCCGGGCCGCCGGGCGTGGAGGTGATCACGACTACTGCCGGTTCGCTCTGGCTGAGCGCGGTCCCGGTGAGCTGCAAGGCATCAATCGTGCCCTGGTATTCGCCGGGCTGCATCGCCACGCCGCCGATAGGGGTCGCGGTCAGGATCACGATCTGAGTCGGTCCTTCCTTGACCTCAGTAGCCGGGCGGCGCGAGTTGTCATAGCTGATGACCATCACGGCCACCGCCAGCGACACGATCACGTTTACGATAATAAAGCCAACCAGTACCCGACGACTCATAATCGCTCAATCCTCTTGCTCAACCGCACATCCCGCGCGCCGTCATATTAACACACGCGGACAAGCGCGGCAATTCGGCCCTGTCATTCGTCATTCGAGTGCATTCGGAAAGTGGGGCAAAAAAATGCACCACAGAGACACAGAGGACACGGAGTTTCTTTTTTAAAGAGAGGTTCTCTGGGAATTCGCGTGGTCAAGTTGATGCTCGACCGTTTACCTCACCCCTATAATCCCGCGTGCGCGAAGCGCACACCTCCAAAATACGGAGAGGGGACTTGTCCGCCCGTTTCTCCCCCTCTCCGCGTGTGGAGAGAGCCGACCGGAGGTCGGGGCCGGGGGGTGAGGTAAACCACGCGAAATCCAAAAGACCCTAAAGAGAAAGGAGAGCGAAAAGCTTTTTGTTTTTCTCTGTGCTCTCCGTGTCTCTGCACAGCAGAGGCGCTCTGTGATGAAAAAATTTCTGCCCCCAAATCCGAATACACCCCCGTCATTCACCCGTCAGGTAAACGTCTGTTGTTTGCCAACCGGGGGCGATGTATGCTGAAAATACCGTTCCCTCAGTAAGCGGGAGAACATAAAATGGAACCAACCCCAACGTCATCCTGTCTGCTACCGGCCTTTGTGGTGCTGAGTCTACTGGGTCTTGTGGCACTATTCGGCGTAAGCTTCGTGGTGGATCAAACAGTAGAACCCGCGATCCCGCAACCGCCAGCGCTCGACATCGTGACCGCTGCGCCGCTGCCGACTATGACGCCGACACACCTGCCACCACCACCCACATTGAGGTCCACACCGACACCGCTGCCGCCGCCGACATTGACAACCACGCCGTCGCCCGTGCCCTCGCAGGGGGCCTGACGGCAAACAACCGTAGATGCCGCACGTCCTGACCATCGATCTCGAAGCGTGGTATCACGGGTTAGGACTCACCCCGGCGCAGCAGACCCGTTACGACGACCGGATCGCGCCCACCGTCTGCCGCCTGCTGGATATCCTGAAGCGGACCGGGACGCGCGCGACGTTCTTTGTATTGGGTGTGGTGGCGGAGCATTCCCCCGATCTCGTGCGGACCATCGCCCGCGACGGACACGAGATCGCCAGTCATGGCTACGCACACGAATTCGTGTACCGGCAGTCTCCGGCAGCTTTTGAGCGTGACGTGGCGCGGTCGCTGGCGGTTTTGGAACCGCTGGCCGGTCAGCCCATACGCGGCTACCGCGCCCCATATTTTTCGATCACACGCGAGTCATTATGGGCGCTGCCGGTGCTGCGCGACTTGGGGATCACCTACGATTCCAGCATTTTCCCGATCCTGAACCACCGCTACGGCATCCCTGGTGCGCCGCGCCAGCCTTACACCACCGCCGGAGGATTACTCGAACTGCCCATCGCCACCGAGCGGATCATAGGGATCAACATACCGTGCGGCGGGGGCGCGTACTTTCGCATTTTGCCTTACGGGTTGACACGCTGGCTCTTGCGCCGGATCGAGGCGCGCGGTGAGCGGATCGTGTTCTACCTGCACCCCTGGGAACTGGACCCGCATCACCCGCGCATCCGGTCGCAGATACGGGGCACGGTGAAAGTCACGCATTACTGGGGCCTGGACCGAGCCGAGGCGCGTTTTACGCGATTGCTGGCTGATTTCCGGTTCGGGCCAGTAATTTTGCGATATAACGGGTCAGAGTGTGTAGAGTCTGGATAACGGGCATTGTATTGGTAGGTGAGTGGATGGATACGGAACAAACTCCCGGCTTCGGTAAACGGATGGTCTTTGCTGTCTGGACTCTCGTGCAGGCCGGAATGGTGCTCTACGGATTGGGCATCAGCGGCTACCTGCTGGCGCGGGTGACGGTCGGCGAGCGCTGGAACGTGATCGCGTTCGCCAATAACTTTGTGCCCTGGTGGGCATTGGGCTGTCTGGTCCTGGCCGGGATCGGGCTGATCTCGCGCCGCCGTTGGGTGCTGATCGCGGTGCAACTGCCGGGCCTGATCGCGTTTGTGGTGTTATACGGCGGGCTGCTGCTGCCGCGTGGATCGGCAGCGAGCGCGGGCGACGGCCCCCGGCTGACGGTAGCAACCTATAACACGCTGTCGTCCACCTCCGACCCGGCGCGCGTGGTGAACGTGATCGCCGGATTGGACGCCGATATCGTCGGATTGCAGGAACTCGGCCCGGTCCACACCGACCGGATCGCGGACGAACTGGCGGAGCAATATCCCTACCAATCGCTGCACCCCGCCCTGCCGGTACACGGCGTCGGCCTGCTGAGCCGCTACCCGATCCTGGAAGCGACTGCGTTTGAACCCGTTCCCGGCGCGATGCTGCATATGCGCGCCGTGCTGGACGTGGACGGCGTGCGCCTCACGGTCTACGTGGCGCATCCCCCGCCGCCCAAACAGGCGTTTTCCCCGCTGACATATAACGCGGAATACCGCGACCGGCAGATCGCCATTCTGCGCGACGATTATCTGACTCACGATACCGGGCCGGTGATCGTGATGGGCGACTTCAATATGACCGACCAGAGCGACGCTTACCGCGCATTGGACCGCCTGTTGGATGACGCTTACCGCGAGGCAGGACGCGGGCTGGGATTTACGTTTCCGGGGTCGATCAAGTCCGCGCTGGTCGTTATGCCGCCCCTGCTGCGGATCGATTACGTCTGGTACAATACCTACTTCGTGGCAGTGGACGCCTGGAAAGTCAACGATTCGGGCACGTCGGATCATTACCCGGTCGCGGCGATCCTTACGCTGAAAGATTCACAGAACGATACACATGTGGCGCGATGAATTCATAACACAATTGCAGATCGGCATCCGGCAGTTTTTACGCCCCTACTGGATCGGGTTACAGGCCGGGATCGCGCTGTACGGGATACTGGTCAACGGTTTCCTGCTGGCGCGAATCACGGTAGGCGAACGTTCCCCGGCGGTCGGGCTGGCAAACAACTTCGTGCCCTGGTGGGCGTTGGGCGGGCTGGTCCTGGCCGGGATCGCGCTGTTCTCGCGCCGTCGATGGGTGTTGATCGCGCTGCAAGTGCCAATCCTGATCACGTTTGCGCTGCTGTACGGGGATCGCTTCGGGCCGCGTGATACCAGCGCCGCGCCGGAAAACGGCTTCCCGCTGACGGTGGCAACCTTCAACATCTACGCCAAAGAGTCCAATCCGGCGCGCATCGTGGAAACGATCCGCGCCCTGGATGCAGACATTATCGGCTTGCAGGAACTGGGGCCGGAACACACTCTCGCCATTGAGCGCGCGTTGATGGACGACTACCCGTATCAAGTGCTGTACCCGTCGTGGTCGCTGCACGGCACCGGGCTGCTGAGCCGTTACCCGGTGATCGAAACGGATGTGTATTTGCGGTACTGGAAATACGTGCGGCATCAGCGGATCGTGCTGGACGTGAACGGCACGCGCGTCACGGTCTACGTGACTCACACCCACTCACCGCGCTCCAATAAACCCTGGAATTACGACGTGGCGCTGCGCACCGAGCAGATCGCCACGCTGAGACGGACTATCGCGGAGCAGGCCCGCAAACAAGCCGGGCCGGTGCTGGTGCTGTGCGACTGCAACATGAGCGACCAGAGCGACGATTACCGCGTGCTGGATGGTGCGTTGGACGGGACGCTGGAGGATGCGTTTCGAGTGGCGGGCCGGAGCTTGGGATTCACGTTTCCGGCGCGAGCGAACCGCTGGTTTCCGCTGATAGTGCGGTTGGATTACGTCTGGTTCAGCGATCATTTTGTGGCCCAACATGCGCGAGTCGGCAACTTCAGCGGCGGGTCGGACCATCGCCCGGTGATCGCGGAGTTGGTGCTGCGCGAGGATAACCCGTGAGATCGGTCAAGCGAAAGCTGCTCAGCAAACTGTTGTCTGCGCTGCGCGCGATAGGAGTCATCAAGCTCATGACATCACCAATTTTGCCCCCCGACCAGCGCCCGAATTGGGACAGTCTGTTACCGATGCCGGAATCGCGTATCTCCGACCGCAAGCCGATCATTATCGGGCACCGGGGCGCGCAGGGACTCGCGCCGGAAAACACGCTGGCGGCGTTCCAGACTGCCATCGACCTGAAGATCGACGGTGTGGAATTCGATGTGCAGCGCACCCAGGACGGCGAGTTAGTGGTAATTCACGATGACGAGGTAGATCGTACTACTGACGGCAGCGGGCGCGTCTGGGACCTGACCCTGGCGCAGATCAAGGCGCTGGACGCGGGCGGCTGGTTTGATGCGCGGTTTCGCGGCGAACGAGTCCCCACCCTGCGGGAAGTCTTCGGCCTGCTGCGGGATACCGATCTGCTGCTGTTCGTGGAACTCAAAGACCCCTGGCGGTTTGAGGGGATCGAGGCCGACGTGATCGCGCTGATCCGCGAGTACGGGCTGGTGGAGCGGGCGCAACTGCGCTCGTTTTACCACGCCGCGCTGCACACCGCTTACCGGGTCGATCCAGGAATCGCGCTGTCGGAACTGTGGTTCGACCGCCTGCCCGCCGACAATGAGATCACGCTGAAGACGGTCAACGCGCTGCACGCGCTCTACACGCCGGAGCACATCCAGCGGCTGCACGACCGGGGCATACAGGTCACGGCCTGGACGGTCGATGAGGTGGACGAGGCGCGGCGGCTGATCGAGGCCGGAATCGACGGGCTGACGACTAATTTTCCTGACCGGCTGTTACGTTTGTTTTAGTATTGGCGCATACGGCCAGGTGCGTTATTATCTAGAGAACTGGCAGATAATGACACAACGCGCCCATGCCGTACCTGATCGATGGACACAACCTGATCGGCCAGATGCCCACCATCAGCCTGACCGATCCGCACGATGAAGCCAAATTAGTCGAACGGCTGCGGCGCTTCATGGCGCGGCAGGGAAAACGCTGCACGGTGGTATTCGATGGCGGACTGCCGGGCGGCCTCTCGCGGGACCTTTCAACGCCCAGCGTTCAGGTAGTATTCGCGCACGGCGGCACCAACGCCGACCGGATCATCCTGGAACGCATCCGTCACGCGCGCGACGCCACACGCCTGATCGTGGTATCCGCCGACCGGGAGATCGTTGACGCGGCGCAGCGCCGCCGGATGCGCGTGATCCCCCCTGCCGAGTTCGCCGCCGACCTGGACGGTCCGACCGTGCCGGATGAACCGGATGCGGGCGAAAACGCCAATCCTCGCCTGACTCCGGGCGAAGTAGACGACTGGCTGCGATTGTTCCAGCGAAAGCAAGACCCTGATTCGTGAGATTCAGCGAGATTTTTTACGATTTTCCCCGCTCTCATCCGGCTCTCATATTTCATTCACCTGGAACTAAGCCCGTCGATCTATCCTGATATACATAAGCGTCTCTTCTGATCGGATGCAGTGGCTCATGTAATGGGATAGAAGTGGCTTGTAGTTAGCAAGAGGCGCTTGGGCTTGACATCATACCTGGAGATGCGCGTCACCAGGGAGTGTCAGGTCTACTACCAGGGTCGCTTGTGGAGTTCCCCCCTCTACACAAGCGACTCTTTCTTTTTGTCCCTTGTCAGCCCATGCCTGGGTGTGTATACTACGATGTGTTGCGGGGTGTGGCGCAGTTGGCTAGCGCGCTGCGTTTGGGACGCAGAGGTCCCCGGTTCGAGTCCGGGCACCCCGAC
>JAFGTJ010000415.1 GCA_016934195.1 Anaerolineae bacterium
CAGGCTGTCACTCTCGGCAATCGAGATCGTGTAGTCGCTGTTGCCCTCGAATACCGGCACGGACGCGCCGGGGATGTTCGGCAGGAAGTCCACTTCGCCGGTTTGCAGCGCGGCCACCTGGGTCTGTTCGTCGGGGATGATGCGGAAGATCAGGCGGTCGATGCAGGGACGCCCCCGGAAGTAATCTTCGTTGGCTTCCAGCACGATGCTTTCGGCGGTGTTCCACTCCACGACCTTAAACGGTCCGGTGCCAATCGGCGCGCGGTTGAAGGGACCTTCGCGTAAATCCTGCCCTTCCAGGATGTGCTTGGGCACAATCGGCACGCTGATATCGGTGAAGAACGAGGCGTTGGGCGTGGTCAGGGTGGCGACCACCGTGTACTTGTCCGCCGCCTCAAACTTGATCGGCTCGTCGCCCTGCATGAAGCGCGGGCGGAACGGCGCGATATCTTCCTCGGAGGTCTGAATCGTCTGGAAGGTGTAGACCACATCTTCCGCCGTCAGTTCTACGCCGTCATGCCACATCACGCCCTCGTGCAGCTTGAAGGCCCAGGTCAGCCCGTCCTCGCTGACGCTCCAGCTTTCGGCCAGATCGCCCGTGATCTGAGTGCCCCAGTTCTCGCCGCCGAGCGTCAGCGGGTTGAACACGTAGGACAGGACCGCCACCGACGCGCCGTCGTTGGCGTAAATCCCGTTCAGGCTGACCGGATCGTCGGTAATCGCGGTGATGAACGTGCCGCCGGTCGAGGGGCACACGAAGTCGTCCGACTGCGCCGTAACCGGGGCCATCTGCAAGACCGGTCCACTTGCCAGCGCAATCACGATCAAAAGCGCTAACGAAATACCAGTTTTCAACCGCATACTATTTTTCTCCTTGTCGCCTGTACGAATCCTAAAAAACACCAGAAGGGTTGTGATGTGGTGTAGTGGCTGATGGTAGTAAGTAGTATATAATGGGCTTTGGATTACAACAAACTACTTCGCCGCCTGCCGCTGCGCGTATAACTCGTTATACAGCGCGTGCAGGTTGGCGTGGTGAAGTTCCTGCACCAGTCCGTTAAGCGGAATCCGGCTTTTGCCGCAGCTTTCGATATCGATCTCATCCAGCACGGCAGCGGGACGCCCTGCATCCAGCACGCGCTGCGCGTGGCCGCGGATCTTTTGCAGGTAATCGAGATCGTCCTGGATGACGGTTTCGACCTCGCCGCGCAGCACGACCTCGCCGTGTCCCTGTACCACATTCTCGAACCCGCCGTTCTTGAGCGCGTTGAGGCTGGTGATAAAATCGTCGTAACTGCCGTCTACGAAATACGGGATCGGCATCAGCGTGTCGGCGGCGAACAGCACGCGGTCCTCGCGCACCAGGCATATGATTGAGTCCGGGCTGTGGCCGGGAGAATGCGTCAGTTCGACCGTTTTATTGCCTAAATGAACATGCATGGTGCCGCTGTCAAAGACCATGTGGGGCAGGACAATTTCCACGTCGCGCAGTTCGGGCGTGTTCTGTTGGGCCAGCGCCAGCCCTTCGCGCCCGCGTGTATCCAGCAGGTCATAACAGCGGGCATGGGCGGCAACCAGCGCGCCCTCAAAAAAACATGTCCCGTAGGTATGATCGGCGTGGTAATGGGTATTGATCACGTAGCGCACCGGGCAGTTCAGCCGGTCGTGTAAAAAGCTCTTGATCGCGCGCGCCTCTTCGGGAAATACCAGGGTATCGATCAGGATGGCCCCTTCAGGCGTGATCACCGCTCCCGCTGTGACCTGGGCGTACAATTCGCTGGTAAAAACGTAGATGTCGTCCGCAACGCGCTCTCGCTGCATGGTGTGTCCTGCTAGAATTCGGATGTTGTAGGCAAGCTTGAGGAAGTATAACGAGTTGGCAGGACGGAATCAAGGTTAAAAAACAACCACGTCCTAAAAAAACGCCCGCTGTATCAAACACCGGGCGCGGGGATAATAACGCCCGCCATGCCGTGTGCCGCTGTGTTTTGAACCTGCATTCGCAGGTGGGGGTCTCGCTCACACGCTCGCTTTGGAACACATCCTAACGTTAATGTGAAGACTTGATCCCCTTAGTGTGGGTGTTGGCTCAAAACTGGTGCGGATCACGCGCACAGCAGGGTATGGCACCGTTATACCACGCCTGGGGCGGGCTGTAAAGTGAAAATCTTGTAAATTTCGACGGCATCATACGGCGTATTGCGGGATATCCGTCTGCGCGCGTTTTGTCCCTACTCAATTTTTTAACAACATATTCACAACATACCGCGCTGCCTTGCGCTATGCTGAATAGAGAGCTTTTCCAAATAGCGATGGGTGGCAAGGGTAAATCAGAGATGATTGTAACGCTGCTGGTCCTGGTGTTTGTCGCGTACTGCGTGATGCAAACCGTCCGAGCCGACCGGCAGCCGCCCGCGCGCCCACATTCCCCCCGCGATCCCCGTTATGACCGGTTCCTGGCCCGCGCCGCCGAACGCGATCCGCAGCAGGACGTCGCGCTGCTGTTGTGCGCGGCGCTGGCGATCCTGATAGGGCTGTGCTACTTGTTGGTGGCTGTGCCGATCCCGCTATAATCTGGGTGTTGGTCCATTCATCTTGCCGGGGTGTATGGCATACCGCACGTATGGCCTGATATCCCGCATGAAAGACGTTTGCCCTATGCCCGCTTTGAACCCGGCCCCGCTGGTGGTCGTTATCGCCGCTGTGACCCGCCGCTTGCAAACACTCAGCCCGCAGCGTCCCCTGCGCGGTTTAACGCGCCTGGGATCGTGGCTGCCCCATTACCAGGGCGTGATCCGGCTGCCCGACGGCGTGCGTCTGGCGCTGGATACCCGCCAGCCCGCCGAGCGTTGGTTATTGGTGGCGGGCGATTACCAGCCCGCGCTGACCCACATCCTGAAGACCTATACCCCGCCCGGTGGTTACTGCCTGGACGTGGGGGCCAATCTGGGTTTTTATGCGCTCAAGTTTGCGCGCTGGACCGGTCCGGCGGGGCGCGTGCTGGCTTTTGAAGCCAATCCCGCGCTGGTCGACCGGATCGCGCAGCAAGCGGCTCTGAACACCTTCACCCAGATCGAGATCGACCGCCGCCCGATCCATGTGCGCGCCGAGCCGGTGACATTCTACATCGCGCCCAATCCGGGCAAATCCTCGATCCACGCCCGGCAGGTGGCCGATCCGCTCGATACGCTGACGCTGACCGCGACCACGCTCGACGCGGCGCTGGCGGAGCGCGGTTGGCCGCGCCTGGACGTGATCAAGCTGGACATCGAGGGCAACGACTGTAACGCGCTGCTTGGCGCGCGGGAGTCGCTGGCGCGGTTCCGCCCGGTGATCGCGTTTGAATACTGGTATTCCACGCCGCCGGACGTAGCCGCTGCCGCGTTTGACCTGCTGGCGAGCCTGGGCTACCGGCTGACCGGCCTGTACCGCGACGGTCGGCGGGTCCCGTTTGAGTGGCAGACTGAAAAAGACACAAAACACGATATAAAACATATTGACGTGATCGCTGTCGTGGGTTGAAACCGTACAAAATTTTAACAGCTATAAGAGGATATCTCATTTATGCATTCCGTGATCGATCACCTGTCATCTGAACAACTGATCGCCTTAGAAGAGCAGTACGGCGCGCACAACTACCACCCGCTGGACGTGGTGCTGGCGCGCGGCGAGGGCGTGTGGGTCTGGGACGTGGAAGG